>NZ_JBEXCW010000028.1:32614-96170 GCF_040605435.1 Streptomyces sp. NPDC005574 | reverse complement strand
CATGCCGGGAGCGCGCATGCAGATGATCGTGGTGATGAAGTTGACCGCGCCGAGGATGGTGCCGAAGCCGGAGAACGCCAGACCCATGATCCACATATCCGCGCCGACGCCCGGCGAGCGGACCGCGTCCGACAGCGGGGAGTAGGCGAACCAGCCGAAGTCGGCCGCGCCCTGCGGGGTGAGGAAACCGCCGACCGCGATGGTCGAGCCGAACAGGTACAGCCAGTAGGCGAACATGTTCAGCCGCGGGAACGCCACGTCCGGCGCGCCGATCTGCAGCGGCATGATCCAGTTGGCGAAGCCGGCGAACAGCGGCGTCGCGAACATCAGCAGCATGATCGTGCCGTGCATCGTGAACGCCTGGTTGAACTGCTCGTTCGACATGATCTGCAGACCCGGCCGGGCCAGCTCGGCGCGCATGAACAGCGCCATCACGCCACCGACGCAGAAGAACGCGAACGACGTGACCAGGTACAGCGTGCCGATCGTCTTGTGGTCAGTGGTCGTCAGCCACTTGATGCTCTTGACGGTGCTCTTGACGTTGAGGTCTCTCACGCCCCGCCTGTGTCCGCGCCCCGCCCGGACGTCACACTTCGGGGATGCGAGGTGGATCACGCCGGACGCCTGTGACGATCGGGCGGGTGCCGGACACAGGCGGGACATGAGCGACGACGAGACGTTCGCCGCTGCCTATCGCGAGCACTACTGGGCGGTCAGCCGCTATGTCGCGCGGCGGCTGGGCGGGCGGACGAGCGAGGTGGAGGAGGTGGTGGCGGAGGTGTTCACGATCGCCTGGCGCCGCCGGGCCGACCTGCCGCCGAGCCCGCTGCCCTGGCTGTACGGCGTGGCGCGCAACTGCCTGTCCAACACCGTGCGCGGCCAGGGACGCCTGCGGCGGCTCGTCGCCCGGCTGGGCAACGACGACACCGCGCACGGCCGGCACGTCACGGCGGGCCCCGACGCCGACACCCCGGGCGGCTGGGTGCACGAGGCGCTCGCCCGGCTGTCCCCGGCCGACCAGGAGGTGCTGCGGCTGACGGCCTGGGAGGAACTCGGTATCGAGGAGGTCGCCGTCGCCCTCGGCTGCGGACAGCGGGCCGCGTCGATGCGGCTGCACCGGGCGCGGGGCCGGCTGAGAGCCGAGATAGACCGGATGCGCCCCGAAGCCGCGACCAGTGGGACAGCCGCGAAGGAGCACCACCATGGCTGACGAACTCGAACTCCTGCGCCGCGCCGACCCCGTGCCGGCCGACCGCCCCCCCTTCGGTGACGGCCCGCTGGACCAGCGGGCCGAGCGGCACCTCGACCGGCTGCTGCACCGGCGCCCTCCGGTCAGCCGCGGGCGGCCGGGAACCCGCCGGCCACGGCTTCCGCACGGACCGGCCCACGGCCACCGGGCCCGGCTGGCCTGGGCTCTGGTGGCCGCTACGGTCGTCACGACCATCACGCTGACCCTCGTCGTCAGCAGTCCCGGCACGCCGCCCGCCGTCGCCGCGCCCCGCCCGCTGGTCGTCCGGGCCGACTCCACCCCCGTACCGCTGGACGTGCTGGCCGCGCGCGCAGACGCGGCCGCCGCCGACGGCCTGCCGCGCCTGACCAGGGGCACCCACGTGCAGTCCTGGAGCCTGGGCATGAGCGAGGACGAACCCCCGATCACCCTTCCCGAGGAGCGCGTCGTGCGCTGGCACGCCGACGCGAGCCACACGGAGCTCGTCGTGGCCACCGACCCGCGCCACCCCGGCCGGCCCGTCCTCAGCGACGCGGGCGAGGTCCCGCACCTGGTCGAGGACGGCCACGTCATCAGCCGGCAGACCTACCCGCCGAGCTGGAGCGACGCGCCGCCCGAGTCCCCGCCGCCGCGCGACGTCACGCGGCTGCGCGCCTACCTGCGCGAGGCCGCCTCCCTCCGCACCCGGCCGTCCACCCCCGAACTCCTCGACGCCGTCGGCGTCCTGCTCGACCACTGGACCCTCGGCGCCCGCGAGTCGGCGACGCTCGCCCGGCTCCTCGCGGACACCCCGGGACTGCGCCCCGCGGGCCAGGTCACCGACCGGCTCGGCCGGCGCGGGCAGGCGTACGTGTACGAGGGCGCAGGTTTCCGTCGTCTGCTGATCATGGACCCGGCCACCGGCGCGGTCCTCGGCCTGGAAGCCACCGTCACGAAGGCCGAGCCCGAGTTCGGCGTCGAAGCGGGCGACGTGGAGAGCTACAGCGCCTGGATGCGCTGAGCCCGTCCGCCCGGGGCCGCCCCGGTCACCCCGAGCTGCCGGCTCGCGGCCTCGACGGTCTGCTCCAGAAGGACGGCGATCGTCATCGGGCCGACGCCGCCCGGCACCGGGGTGATCAGCGAGGCCCGCTCGACGGCCGAGTCGAAGTCGACGTCGCCGACGTTCCCGGGGTTGTAGCCGGCGTCCACGACGACGGCGCCGGGCTTGACGTCCTGCCCCCGGACCAGCCGCGGCCGTCCCACGGCGGCGACCACGATGTCCGCCTCGCGCACCACCGCCGGGAGGTCCCGGGTCCGTGAGTGGCAGTACGTCACCGTCGCGTCGCGGGCCAGCAGCAGCATCCCGGCCGGCTTGCCGAGGATCGCGCTCCGCCCCACCACGACGGCTCGCTTCCCGGCCGGGTCCACGCCGTACGCGTCGAGCAGCCGCATGATGCCGCCGGGCGTGCACGACACGAAACCCGGCAGACCGAAGCTCATGGCCGCGAAGGAGGCGAAGGTGACCCCGTCGACGTCCTTCTCGGGCGCGATCGCCTCGAACGCGGCCCGCTCGTCGATGTGCGCGCCCATCGGATGCTGCAGCAGGATGCCGTGCACCCCGGGGTCCGCCGACAGGGACCGCAGCGCGCCGACCAGTTCGCCGGTGGTCGTGGCCGCCGGCAGTGTCACGTGCCGCGACTCGATACCGGCCGCGCGTGAGCGGTTCTGCTTCATCCGGACGTACGTCACCGACGCCGGGTCCTCGCCCACGAGCACCGTGGCGAGACAGGGCGTCGTGCCCGTCCGCAGGGTGAGGGCGGAGGCTCGCTCGGCGGTGTCCGCCACGAGGGTGCGGGCGAGCGCGGTGCCGTCCATGAGACGTGCCTGGGACATGATCCACTCCTGAGCTGGTGACGGATCGCCCAGGCGCACGGCATCGACTCTGCGCGGGCCGCTCCCCGGTGGTGCTCCACCTCAGCGCCAGTCACGGCCCGCCCCCAGCGTAGGCGCTCTCTCGCCACTCGGCCACGGCGCACCGTGAACCGGCCTGCTGCGGCGGGCGTTGGGACAGCGAAAGGCCGCAGCAGGCCGGCCGGGCGACCGAGGGCCCGCTCGGTTCGTGCGCTCACCCTCGGCGCGTGCGCCGGGTGGGGTGGCGGCCGGAGTGACCCCCTCGCAGGAGTGGGTGGAGGAGGAACGCGGAGAGCGGAAGGGCCGCCGCGGGGACTCCTTCGCGGCCGGGACGGGCGGGGCCTCCCAGCTCCGCCCGCGCCGAGAGGTCCAGGTCAACCGGGACGTGATCCGGACCCTCGGCAGCATCCTCCTACTCGTCCCATGCCTGGATCATGGTCTGTTGGACGATCTTGCCGTCGCGCAGCGACATCATCGACTCGGACAGGACACGGACCCCGTCCGGGTACAGGCAGGACTCGCTGAAGGCGGCACTGTCGCCCTGCACGACGCACTGCTCCATCTTGTGCGACATGTCGCGTCCGTAGATGTCCTCCAGCATCTTGCCGATCTCGGTACGGCCGTGCAGCACCATGGGCCGGCTCGGCTGGGTGTTGCGGTCCACGACACGGATCTCCGCGTCGTCCGCGTAGAGCGACAGAAGTGTCGCCGCAGTCTGTCCTTCGATGCCCCGGCGCAGGACTTCGCCGTCGAACCCGGGGCCTGCCGCGGTACCCATGTTGACCTCCTTCGAGGGGCCGCGGCCCGCTGAGGAGTCGGGCCGCGAAGGACCCCTCCTCCGAGACTCCTCCGCCCCGGACGGGTAGGCAAGCGCAGCCGGTCCCCTCCGCCTGACGAGTGAGCGGCAGGCGCTGCCCGTGTCCACGCGTGGCCCGCTCGCGTTGCTCAGTGCATGATCTCAACTCGCCGTATCGTCGCAGCCGTCGGTCTCGCCGCCGGTGTCACCGCGCTCGCCGCGCCGCTCGCGAACGCCGCCGTGCCGGCTCCGGCCACGGGCCGGCTCAACCCGATCACCGCGCTCGACTCGCTCGCCGTGAGCGGCCTCCCGGCCGAGCAGCGGGCCGCGGTCCCGCCGGTCTCCCAGCAGCTCGCCCAGCTCAACCAGGTCAACGGCCTGAAGGACCTGGGTCAGCTGCACCAGCTCACGGACCTGGTCGCACCGGTCACCGGGCTCCTTCCCGCCGTCGGCTAGCCGACGGGCGTCGCGCGCACCGAGGGCCGTCCCGGCCGGAATGTCGGGGCGGCCCTCGCCCGTGTGGGCGCCGGAGCCCGTCAGCCGGCCGTGGCCAGGAACTGCGTCGCCGCCAGTTCCGCGTACAGCGGGTCGGCGGCCACCAGTTCGCGATGCGTGCCGACCGCGCGGACGCGCCCCGCGTCCATCACGACGATCCGGTCGGCCATGGTCACCGTGGACAGCCGGTGGGCGACGACCAGGACGGTGGTCGTCCGCGCCACGTCGGCGACGGTGTCGCGCAGCGCCGCCTCGTTCACCGCGTCCAGCTGCGAGGTGGCCTCGTCGAGGAGCAGCAGCCGCGGGCGGCGCAGCAGGGCGCGGGCGATGGCCACACGCTGGCGCTCACCGCCCGACAGTTTGGTGCCGCGATGCCCGACCAGGGTGCCGAGGCCGGCGGGCAGCCGGGCCACCAGACCGTCGAGGCGGGTCGTCTTGAGCACCTCGGCGAGCGCGTCCTCGTCCGCGTCCGGGTTGCCGAGCAGCAGGTTGTCCCGCAGCGAGCCCGACAGGACCGGCGCGTCCTGCTCCACGTACCCGATCGCGGCCCGCAGGGCCGGCAGGTCCCAGTCCACGACGTCACGCCCGTCGAGCGTGATCGCCCCGGACTCCGGTTCGTAGAACCGCTCGATGAGGGAGAAGACGGTGGTCTTGCCCGCGCCGGACGGACCGACGAACGCCGTCATGCCCTGTGCCGGCACCTCGAACGTCACGCCGTGGTGGACGTACGGCAGGTCGTCGGCGTACCGGAAGCGGACGTCGGTGAAGGCGACGGCGGCGGGCGGCGCGCCGGGGGCGGGCAACCGGGCGGGCTCGCCCGCCGGTTCGGCGGGCAGGCGCAGCGCCTCCTGGATGCGGGACAGGGCCGCCGAGCCCGTCTGGTACTGCGTGATCGCGCCGACGACCTGCTGGATCGGCGACATCAGGTAGAAGACGTACAGCAGGAACGCGACCAGGGTGCCCACCTCGATCGCGCCGGTCGCGACCCGCGCCCCGCCCACCGCGAGCACCGTGATGAACGCGATCTGCATCGCCAGTCCCGCCGTGTTGCCCGCCGCCGCCGACCACTTGGCGGCACGCACGCTCTGCCGCCACGACTCCTCGGCGGCCGCGTGCAGGGTGCGCTCCTCCCGGTGCTCGGCCCCCGACGCCTTCACCGTGCGCAGCGCGCCGAGTATCCGCTCCAGCGAGGCACCCATCACCCCGACCGCGTCCTGCGCCCGCCGGCTCGCCCGGTTGATGCGCGGCACGATCACGCCGAGCACCGTCCCCGCGCCCAGGATCACCGCCAGCGTGACCCCGAGCAGCACGGGGTCGACCAGCCCCATCATGACCACCGTCGCGACCAGCGTGAGTCCGCCGGTGCCGAGGCCGACCAGCGAGTCGGTGGTGACCTCGCGCAGCAGGGTGGTGTCGGAGGTGATGCGCGCCATCAGGTCGCCCGGCTCGCTGCGGTCCACGGCCGGGACGCGCAGCCGCAGCAGGTACGAGGACAGGGCGCGCCGCGCGCCGAGCACCACCGACTCCGCGGTGCGCCGCAGCACGTACGAACCGACGCCGCCGAGCGCCGCGTTGGTGATCACCAGGCCCGACATGACGAGCAACGCGCCGGTGATGGCGCGGTCGTGGGACAGGTCGTCGATCAACTCCCGTGCCACCAGCGGCAGCAGCAGTCCGGTGGCCCCGGTGACGAGGGAGAGCAGCGCGCCGGTGAGCAGCGCCCACCGGTGCGGTCGTACGTAGCCGAGGAGCAGTCGCCAGGGCGGCGGGCCGGTCTCCGTCTGTGCGATGCTCACGACGCTCCTTCGGACCGCGGGTCGGGCGGAGCCCCCAGGCTACGTCGCCGCACCCGCCCGGACGCGGGCCGGTACGGCCCTTCCCCACCCTCGGCCCGTGTCCCGACCGGTGACACGAGGAAGCCGGCCGCGGGTGCGTTCCGTGCCCTTACCGATCAGTCACGCGTAGGGTCGCCACGAGGGACTTCGGCCGACGAAAGGGTTCAGCACGATGGCGCAGGAAGTACGCGGCGTGATCGCACCGGGTAAGGACGAACCGGTCCGGATCGAGACGATCGTCGTGCCCGATCCGGGGCCCGGTGAGGCCGTGGTGAAGGTGCAGGCCTGCGGGGTCTGTCATACGGATCTGCACTACAAGCAGGGCGGCATCAACGACGAGTTCCCCTTCCTGCTCGGCCATGAGGCGGCGGGCGTCGTGGAGTCGGTCGGCGAGGGCGTCACGGACGTGGCGCCGGGCGACTTCGTGATCCTCAACTGGCGTGCGGTGTGCGGGCACTGCCGGGCCTGTCTGCGGGGACGCCCGTGGTACTGCTTCGACACCCACAACGCCTCGCAGCGGATGACCCTGACCGACGGCACCGAGCTGTCCCCGGCCCTCGGTATCGGCGCGTTCGCGGAGAAGACCCTGGTCGCCGCCGGGCAGTGCACCAAGGTCGACGCGTCGGTGGCCCCGCAGGTGGCGGGGCTCCTGGGCTGCGGCGTGATGGCGGGCATCGGGGCCGCCATCAACACCGGCAACGTGGGCCGGGGCGACACGGTCGCGGTGATCGGCTGCGGCGGTGTGGGCGACGCGGCGATCGCCGGGTCGGCCCTGGCCGGCGCCGCGAGGATCATCGCCGTCGACATCGACGACCGTAAACTCGCCACCGCCCGCACCATGGGCGCCACCCACACCGTCAACTCGCGCGAGAACGACCCGGTCGCGGCCATCCAGGAACTGACCGGCGGCTTCGGCGCCGACGTCGTGATCGAGGCGGTCGGCCGCCCCGAGACCTACCGGCAGGCGTTCTACGCCCGTGACCTGGCCGGCACCGTCGTCCTGGTCGGGGTGCCCACCCCGGAGATGAAGCTGGAGCTTCCGCTCCTGGACGTGTTCGGGCGCGGCGGGTCCCTGAAGTCGTCCTGGTACGGCGACTGTCTGCCCAGCCGGGACTTCCCGATGCTGATCGACCTGCACCTCCAGGGGCGCCTGGATCTCGGGGCCTTCGTCACCGAGACGATCCGACTCGACCAGGTGGAGCAGGCGTTCGAGCGGATGCACCACGGTGACGTGCTGCGCTCGGTGGTGGTGCTGTGATGGCCGCCCGCATCGAACGCCTCGTCACCTCGGGCCGGTTCACGCTCGACGGCGGCAGCTGGGACGTCGACAACAACGTCTGGCTGGTCGGCGACGACCACGAGGTGGTGGTGATCGACGCCGCGCACGACGCCGACGCCATCGCCGAGGCGGTGGGGGACCGGCGGCTGACGGCCATCGTGTGCACCCACGCCCACAACGACCACATCGACGCGGCCCCCGCTCTCGCCGACCGCACCGGTGCCACCATCTGGCTGCACCAGGACGACCTGCCGCTGTGGAAGCAGACCCATCCCGGCCGCGAGCCCGACGCCTGGCTGCTCGACGGCCAGGTCCTCGAGGCCGCCGGCGCCGACCTGCGGGTCCTGCACACCCCCGGGCACGCGCCCGGCGCGGTCTGCCTCTACGACCCGGGGCTCGGGACCGTCTTCACCGGGGACACCCTCTTCCAGGGCGGCCCGGGCGCCACCGGCCGCTCCTTCTCCCACTTCCCGACGATCGTCGAGTCGATCCGCACGCGGCTGCTGGAGCTGCCGGCGGAGACGAAGGTGCTCACCGGGCACGGCGAGCCGACCACCATCGGCGCCGAGGCACCGCACCTGGAGGAGTGGATCGCCCGCGGCCACTGACCCCGGGGCGCCGGTGACCGCGGTCCGCCGCCGGGCGGCGCGCCCGGCCGGGTGATCCCCCGCGGCAGGGCGAGGGCCGCCGCCAAAAGACGACAGGAGATGTCCGGTTGACCCGTCACCCTCGGAGGGACAGCGCAGCCGAGGGCCGGGAGGCCGGACATGTCACGACCGTTCGAGGACAGGGTCGCCCTGGTGGCCGGGGCCACCCGCGGAGCCGGCCGGGGCATCGCCGTGGAGCTGGGGGCGGCCGGAGCCACCGTCTACGTCACCGGACGCTCCACCCGCGCGCGGCGCTCGGAGTACGACCGCCCCGAGACCGTCGAGGACACCGCCGACCTGGTCACCGAGGCCGGCGGCCACGGCATCGCCGTCCCCACCGACCACCTCGACCCGGCGCAGGTCCGCACCCTGGTGGACCGCGTCGCCGCGGAGCAGGGCCGCCTGGACGTCCTCGTCAACGACATCTGGGGCGGCGAGACCCTCTTCGAGTGGGACAGCACGGTGTGGGAGCACGACCTCGACAAGGGGCTCCGGCTGCTGCGGCTCGCGGTCGAGACGCACGCGATCACCAGCCACCACGCCCTGCCGCTGCTGCTGCGCCGGCCCGGCGGCCTGGTGGTCGAGATGACCGACGGCACCGCCGAGTACAACCGCGAGACCTACCGCGTCTCCTTCTTCTACGACCTCGCCAAGGCGTCCGTCCTGCGGATGGCCTTCGCCCTCGGCCACGAACTCGGACCGCGCGGGGCCACCGCGGTCGCGCTGACCCCGGGCTGGCTGCGCTCGGAGATGATGCTCGACACGTTCGGGGTGCGGGAGGACAACTGGCGGGACGCGCTGGGACACGTCCCGCACTTCGCGATCTCCGAGACTCCGCGCTACGTCGGCCGGGCCGTCGCCGCACTGGCCGCCGACCCCGACCGGGCCCGCTGGAACGGCGCGTCCCTCTCCAGCGGCTCACTCGCGCGGGAGTACGGCTTCACGGACCTCGACGGCAGCCGCCCCGACGCCTGGCGCTACATGGTCGAGGTCCAGGACAAGGGCCGGCCGGCGGACGTGACCGGCTATCGGTGAGAGCGGGCGGGACGGGCCGCGCCCGGGGCAGTGGTCCGGGCCCGCGGTCCGGGCGCGCGCGGGGTCCCGCAGGGGCGGGTGGCGACGGTGGCCGAGCCGGCGGCGAACCGGGCGAGGGCGCCCTCGGCGCCGGCTCCCCGGGCCGGCAGAGCGGCGGGGGCCGGTGCCTCACCGAGCCGGGCGACGGGCCGCTCGGCGAGGCCCGCCGGCTCCGCGGCGGCGAAGTCGCGTGCGGGCCGCGGGAGTTCGGGGAGCCGGGAGAGATCGTCGGCGGGTGGGCGGTGCATGAGCGGCAGCGTAGGCGGGCCGGCCGGCCCCACGCCCGGTCCACTCGCGGGGAACCGGCCCCTTGACCGCGGTCTGGGACGGCGCCCGAAGAGTGCGTACTGTGGCGGTCGTTGCCGTGGGGCATCGAATGTCACCGTTCGGTCGCAGCGCGCCCGGCGCTACAACCGGGTGGGCCGGTGACCTGTCTAGGTGACAGAGGTCGCAGACCGGACCGACAGCGTCGTAGAAGGGAATTGGCTCACCATGGGGGACATACGCAGGCGGGGAGCCGTCGTACTGGGGATCACCGGACTGGTGGCACCGCTCACACTCGCGCTCGGCACCGCTCCGGCCCAGGCCGCGAGCTGCACCACGGCGGCCGGGCCGTACCAGAAGCAGGTGGAGAAGTTCCTCGGCCGGCCGGTCGACGGAAAGCAGTCCGCCGCCGACTGCACCGCCATCCGCGCCTTCCAGAACAAGCACGGCATCACGCCGAACATCGGCTACGCGGGTCCGGTCACCTGGGGCGTGATGGACCTGATGAACAAGCAGAAGGCCGTCGGGAGCAACCCGAACAGAGACGGCAAGTGCCCGGTCAACAAGGGCCGGATCGCCTGCGTCAACCTCACACTCCAGCTCAGTTGGGTCCAGGACGGCAGTCGGCTCGTCTACGGCCCGGTGCCGGTGCGCACCGGCCGTAACGGCTACGAGACCCGGACCGGCCTGAAGAAGATCTACTGGCGGGACATCGACCACGTCTCGAACATCTACAACGTGCCGATGCCCTACAGCCAGTTCTTCGACGGCGGCCAGGCCTTCCACTCGGTCGGCCTCAGCATGTGGAACCCGCCGGGCTCGCACGGCTGCGTCAACATGACCACCACCACCGCCAAGAAGTACTGGTCGCTCCTGAAGAACGGCGACGACGTCTTCGTGTACGGCCGCAAGCCGGGCACCTGAGGAAGCCGAGGCACCCGGCCCGCCGGGTGTCACAGCGCGGGCGCGTCCCCGAAGTCCGGGATGTCCAGCCTCGCCCCGCCCTGCCGCGCCGAGTCGTGCGCGACGATGCCGGGCAGGGTGTAGCGGGCGGCCACCCAGGCGTTGACGGACGGCAGCGTCCGGGTGGTGACCGCGGTCACGAAGTCGTCCACCAGGAAGTGGTGGCTGCCCTCGTGACCGTTGTGCAGCTCGTCGAACTCGCGGGGCAGCCGCGCCCGGTCGTGCACCGGCGCCGAGCCGGACGTGAAGGCGGCCCGCAGTTCCGGCGCGATGTGCTGGAGCGAGGGGTCGGACGGCGCCATCGTGGGCTTGGGCTCGAGGAGTTCGCTGATGTCCTTCACCCCCTTCTTGTCCTGCCACAGCGCCACCGTGGCCAGCTGCTCCATGCTCGCCTCCGTGCCGAAGAAGCGGAAGCGTGACTCCCGGATGTGGGAGGGGTAGCCGACCCGCCGGAACTCGTTGGTACGGAACGAGCCGCCGCCGGCGACCTCGAACAGCGCGCTCGCGTTGGAGAAGTCGTTGCCGAACTGGCTGACGTCCTTGTCGAAGACGCCGTCACCGCGCTCGTCGACCACCCCGATCGCCGACACGCTCACCGCGTGCGTCTGCCAGGCGCCGAGCACCCCGCCCACCGAGTGCGTCGGGTAGAGCAGCGGGGGATAGCTGGCGGTCGCCTTCCAGTTCTCGCCGCCGCTGTACTGGTAGGCGTCGTAGAAGCCCAGGTCCATGTCGTGGACGTAGTCGCCCTCGGCGTAGAAGATCCGCCCGAAGGCGCCCTCGGCGATCTGGTTGCGGGCGTGCACGGTCGCCGGGTTGTACTGGCTGGTCTCGCCCATCATGTACGTCAGGCCGGTCGCCCGGACCTTGTCGATGATCGCCGCGATCTCCTCGGTGGTGACCGCCATGGGGACCGCGGAGTAGACGTGCTTGCCGGCGTCGAGACCCTGGAGCACCAGCGGCCCGTGCGTCCAGCGCTGGGTGAAGATCGCGACCGCGTCGACCGTGTCGGACGCCAGCATGGCCTCGTACGAGGGGAACGTTCCCGCGAGTCCCTGGGCGGCGACGAGCCGTTCGGCCCGCTCCGGCAGCAGGTCGGTGACGTACACCTCGCCCACGCCGGGATGGGCCTGGAACAGGGTGGCGAACTGTCCGGAGAACTGGCCGGCGCCGACGATGCCGAGCGTGAATGTCATGGAACGCGAGTCCTTCACTGGTCGAGTACCGGGTACGCGGCCGGTGCGGCCGCGATGCCGTCGGGCGTGGCCGGAGGGCGATGCCGCCTACTTACTTTTGTTGCGGAACAATCCAGCCGTCAAGAGGTCGGCGCAGATCTTCTCGGACGGGTTTCCGCGCCGATGAGTGGCGCCGTTCCTTTTACAGTGAAAGAAAACATGTGGGAGTCTGACCTCCATGACCGCAGCCGCCGCCAGCTGGCTTCCGCTGAGCCGCCAGGAGCGCTCCGTGGCGATCGAGGTGCTCGTCCACGGGCCGCTGTCCCGTACCGACCTCGCCCGCCGGCTGCTCCTGTCCCCGGGCAGCCTCACCCGGCTGACCAAACCGCTGATCGAGTCCGGCCTGCTGGTCGAGGTCCCGGAGGCGGGCACCACCCCGCCGGAGACCCGCCAGGGCCGCCCCTCGCAGCCGCTCGACGTCGTCGCCGACTCCCGCTCCTTCATCGGCTTCAAGATCACTCAGGACCGGGTCTACGCCGTGGTCACCACCCTCAGGAGCGACATCGTCGCCCGGCGCGAGAGGCCGCTCGCCACCCACGACCCGGCCCGGGTCGCCGACCTGCTCGCGGAGATGGCCGCCGAACTCGCCGGCGCCCACCCGCGCCCGGCCGGTATCGGCATCGGGGTCGGCGGCCTGGTCGAGGGCCGTGCCGTCGTGGGGGAGTCGCCGTTCCTGCTGTGGCGGGACGTGCCCCTGGCCGAACTCGTCGAGGAGCGCACCGGCCTGCCGGTCGTCGTGGAGAACGACGTCGCGGCCTTCGTGGAGGCCGAGACCTGGTTCGGCGCCGGGCGCGGACTCGACCGTTTCGTCGTCCTCACCATCGGCGCCGGACTCGGCTACGGACTGGTTCTGGGCGGCCGGCGGGTGCCCTGCGCCGAGGAGGACCGGGGCTTCGGCCGGCACTGGATCCTCCAGCCCGACGGCCCCCTCACCCCCGACGGCGAGCGGGGCAGCGCCGTCTCCCTGCTGACCATCCCCAGCATCCGCTACCAGATCCGGGCCGCCACCGGCCACGATGTGAGCTACGAGGAGATCCTCGCGCACGCCGCCGACGGTGAACCCATGTCCTCCCGCGTGGTGGAGGAGGCGGCCCGCGCGCTGGGCACGCTGATCGCCCACATCGCCAACTTCGCCATGCCGCAGAAGATCCTGCTGGCCGGAGAGGGGGTCGGTCTGATGGACGTGGCCGGCGGGACGGTGGCCGACACCCTGCGCTCCCACCGCCACCCCATGGCGGCGCCGGTCGACCTGGAGACCAAGGTCTCCGACTTCCACGACTGGGCCCGCGGCGCCGCCGTACTGGCCATCCGTGTTCTGGTCCTGGGTAATGCCGAGGTGTGAACCGCGTTACATACCTTGACAGATGACGTGATCAGCAACACGGTCCGTTATGTCCGTATCGCTCCTACTTACTCACATCGCCTTCACCCGTCGCGCCGTATGCTTCACAGCATGTCCACCACTGTTGAACCCGCCTCCGATCGCTCGGCAGACGAGGTCAACGAGGAGATCAGGGCCCTGTGGCGCCGGTCGGGCGGGACACTGAGCGGCGAGCAGCGTGAGGAGTACCGACGCCTCGTCCTTGAGTGGGCCGCCGCCATGCACCGGCCGGTGCACGCGGCCTGAACGGCCCGAATCCCACCGGAATCCGGCCCGCCGTCCCGGTGCCCGCCACCGGACCGGTCCTCTCCTCGCACTGGCCCCGCGTCCCCCGCGACCCACAGACCGTCGGCCTCGCCGGCGGTCTTCGTCGTGTCCGGTCCCGGCCGGCCGTCCCGCTCAGCCCCAAGTCGTCGAGTAGTGGCGGCGGTAGGCCTTGCGGTCCTGTTCCGCGCGGATGAACCGGGTGGCCACCAGGGCGACCAGACTGCCCGCGAGGACCAGCAGACCAGGCCCGATGTTCCGGGGATCGGTGAGCCGCGACAGCAGCGTCGACGCCTCGGCGCCCCCGGTCACCGTCGCCGACGAGCCGGGCGAGGCGGCGCCGGGGGCGATGGCGCTGTGCGTCGCGGACGCGGCCGGCGCCGGAGCCGCGCTCTGGCCGGCCCCCGACCCGGCCTGCGCCGACACGATCATCCGGACCCCGAGCGCGGACAGCGCCTTCGTCACCGGCTGGAAGAAGGTCGTGCCGCCGGTCGTGCAGTCGCCGCTTCCGCCGGAGGTGACCCCGAGGGCGACCCCCTCGGAGAACATCGGCCCGCCGCTGTCGCCGGGTTCGGCGCACACGTTCGTCTCGATCAGGCCGGTGACCGTGCCCTCCGGGTAGTTCACCGTCGCGTTGAGTCCCGTCACCTGCCCGTTGCGCAGCCCGCTCGTGCTGCCGCTGCGGAACACCCGCTGGCCCACCGTCGGGTCGGCCACGCCGGTGATCCGCACGCCCTTGCCGCCGCCGACCGCGACCACGTCGGCGCCGTCGCCCGCCTTGCCGCTCGCGTACTGCACCAGGGACCAGTCGTTGCCGGGGAAGCTCTGCTGGACCGTCCGGCCGATCTGCCGGGTGCCCTGGTTGTCCGAGAACCAGATCGAACCGGAGGGCCCGCAGTGCCCGGCGGTGAGGATGAAGTCGGACTGCCCGTTCGTCACGTTGAACCCCGCCGAGCAGCGTCCGCCGGTCGACAGGATCGGCTGCGCGCCGTTGACCCGGGTCGTGAAGGAGCCCTTGACGCGTTCCGTGCGGACGAAGCTGCCGATGCCGTCCGCGACCCGGGTCATGCCGGACCAGTCCGAGGCCGAGACCGAACTGTCCGCCTGGACCACCACCCGGTTGGTCCTGTAGTCCATGACCCACGCCGTCCCCGCCACCCGGGGCGCGGAACGCAGCGTCGACGCGGCCGACTTGAGCTCGTTCATGCTGTGGGGGACCAGCTTCGCCTCGGCGCCCGCCCGGCGGACCTCGGCGGCCGCGCCCTCGTCGGTGACCGCCACGACCGGCCGCCCGTCGGCGCCGAGCCAGGTGCCCGCGGTGCGGGAGGTGCCGAGCTTCGAGACGAGACCGGTGCCCATGTCCGCCGAGGACTGCGCGAAGGTGCGGGGCGCGGTGGTGGCGGACGGTTCGCTCGCCACGGCCCGTGTGACCATGGCCCCTCCCAGAAGGAGTCCGCCGACGGCCGCCAGCCGTGTCACTCGCCGGACGACCCGTCGTCGTGCGTGCCTCATGCATGGCTCCCGAACCCGAACGCGCGGTGTCAACACCGCGGGGCCCTCCGGTCGTTGAGCGCCCTCCTCCCTTACGCGGCGCGGGGTGCCCGCGTTCAGCGTGCGGGTGAACTCCTCGCCTCCGGTTCGGGTGTCCGGCCCTGCGGCAGCGCGGTGGGATGCGGGGCGCGGCCCCGTGAGCCCGGCCTGATCCGGACGGCAGACCCTAGACTGGTCGTCATGGACGACACCCAGCTGGAGCGGCTCGGCACGGGCAAGTACCTGCTGATCACCAGCTACCGCAAGAACGGCACCCCCGTCTCCACCCCGGTGTGGGTGGTGCGCGACGGCGAGGCGCTGGGCGTCTGGACCGTCGCGGACTCCGGGAAGGTCAAGCGGATCAGGGCTCGCGGTGACGTCCTCGCGGGCCCCTGTGACGTGCGGGGCAATCCGACCGGCGACCAGCTGCCGGCCACGGCCGAGCTCGTCGACCAGGCCACCGCCGACCGCTACCGGCGGCTCCTCGCCGCCAAGTACGGGCTCACCGGCCGCCTGATCCTGTTCGGCAGCAGACTGCGCCGGGGCAGGAAGGGAACCGTGGGTGTCCGGGTGACCCTCACGCCCTGAGCGGACGGGCCGGCGATCGGCGCGGCCCCCGGCGCGGTCAGGTCCAGGCGCGGTACGGCTCGTCGAGGAGCTGGAAGACCGGCTCGCCCCGGACCGGGTCCTTCGCGGTGGACAGGCGGACCCGGTCCCCGCTGTGGATGCCGATGGGCGGGCCGATGACGCGGCCGCGTACGACGAAACCCTCGGTCATCTCGATCAGGGACACGTTGCGGGCGGCGGGGGTGTTGCGGTGCACCGTGGTCGAGTGCCGGACCGTGCCCGTGCCCTCGCTGCGCTCCGTGCGCAGTTCGCTGCCCTGACAGACCGGGCAGAGCAGCCGGTGGTACATCGCGGTCCCGCACCAGGCGCAGCGCTGGAAGAGCATCGCGTCCGAGTCGGTGGTCCTGGGGTCGAGGAGGGCCGCCGCGAAGCCGGCCGTCTCCCGGACAACGCTTCCTGAGTGGTGGTACACGCTGGTCAACTCCCTGCGCTCGGCCCGGAATCCCGTGTGCGTGCCGCAGCCGCGCACGCACGTGCCCGGCTCACCGTGCCACCGTGCACGCCCACAGGGTATGGCACTCAGTGTCACGCGTAAAGGCACTCCGTACCCCCAAATCCCGCGCGTGGTCGGGATCCAGGGTCAGTCGCGGCCGAGCGTGGTCTCGATCTCCTGCACGACCCGCCACAGCGGGGCTCCGCGCCGGGAGACGACCACCACGACGTCCTCCGGCTGTTCGGCGGGCGCCGGCGGGGTGCCGAAGGCGGCCTGCACGTACCCCAGCGCGTGGTCCACCGTGAGGCTCGCGTCGTCCTGTCCGTCCGAGCGCAGCCAGGACCGCAGCGCGTTGTTGTGCGCGGCGACCACGGCCGCGGCGATCACGTCTGCCTGGAGGGTGCCGTCGCGCCGGTCCGCGAAGCGCCCGCGCAGATAGTGGGCGAGGGCGCGTTCGTAGCGCCACACCACCGACAGCTCGTAGGCCCGCAGGCCCGGCACCTTCTTGGTGAGCCGGTAGCGCTGCACGGAGAAGGTGGGGTTCTCGGCGTACATGCCGAGGACCAGCCGGGCCGCCTCGCAGACCCGCCGCACCGGCTCGTGCGTGTCGTCGCCGGCGGACAGGAAGGCCGTCATGTCGGCCAGGCACCGCTCGTGGTCGGGGAAGACCACGTCCTCCTTGGACGGGAAGTAGCGGAAGAACGACCGCCGTCCCACCCCGGCGAGCGCCACGATGTCGTCCACCGTGGTCTGCTCGTAGCCGCGCTCGGGGAACAGCTCGAAGGCCGCCGCCACCAGGGCGTCCCGCATCGGCGGCTTGGTGGCCGCGGCCTGTGCCTTCCGGCCCTCGCGGGGGGTCGCGCTGCTGGAGCTCATGCCCCGGAACGTAGCACCCGGCCGGGACCGATGGCACTCAGTGCGCACCTCGGGGGAACTGAGTGCACTCGGCCCGCCCGCCGCCCGCGCCGACCAGGCGTGGTCCGGCCCGGGACCGCCGCATACGATCGGCGTCCCGCCGCCGAGGAGAGCCGCATGCCGTCCGTACGACCCCGTGTCCTGTACGTCACCGACCTCGCGTATCCGGCGCGCGGCCGCCGCTACGGCGACGAGGACGTCTTCCTGACCGCCCGCCTCCGCGAGGACTTCGACCTCGCGCTGTGCCATCCGCGGGACACGGTGGCCCTGATGGACGGCTTCGACGCCGTCGTGGTCCGCAACAGCGGCCCCGTCCTCGGCTACCAGGCCGCCTACGACGCCTTCCGGGCGCGTGCCGCCGAGCGCGGCACGCGGGTCTACAACCCGCTGACCGGCCGCGCCGACATGGCCGGCAAGCAGTACCTGCTGGAGCTGAGCGCCGCCGGGCACCCCGTCATCCCCACCGTGGACCGTCCGCAGGACGTGCGCCTCCTGCCCGGCGCGGACGCCTACGTCGTCAAGCCGAAGTTCGGCGCCGACTCGGCCGGCCTGCGGATCGTGTCCGCCGACCGGGCGCGCGAACTGGCCGACGGGACCGTCCTGGTGCAGCCGCGCGTCGACTTCCTCCACGAGGTCTCCTTCTACTTCGTCGACCACGACTTCCAGTACGCCCTCCGCGCCCCGCACCCCGACCGGCGCTGGCAGCTGGAGACCTACGAACCCTCCCGTGCCGACCTGGAGTTCGCCCGCGGGTTCATCGAATGGAACGGCCTCGGCCACGGCATCCAGCGCGTCGACGCCTGCCTGGCCCCCGACGGCCGGCTCCTGCTGGTCGAGTTGGAGGACCTCAACCCGTACCTGTCCCTGGACGCGCTGGACGAGCCGCGCCGGGACGCGTTCGTCGACGCGCTGAGGGCGTCCCTGCACCGGTTTCTGACGGGTCCGGCCGTGGGCTGAACCCCGGCGGCGCCGGCCACGTATCACTCCGCGGGGAACCACGCAGACCCTGCGCACGGGGTCGGAAGGAGACCAGCGTGCCGACACGTCCCGACCGGGAGCAGCCACAGGACAACCCGGTGCTCGAACCGATCCGCGTGCTGCGCCCGCGCCGCACCGACGCCCTGGCCGAGTTGTTCCGGGAGTTCGAGCAGGACGGCCTCACCTACGAGTCGGTGCCGCTGGACCCGCTGTCGCCGGGGGCCGAGGACGCCACGCAGGAACTGCCGCCCGTCACCGCCGGGCGCGCACGTCCCGCGCGAACCGGCCGCTCGACCGGCCGGGTCCGGGGCCGGCCGTACGCCGCCGCCGTGGCCGTGGTGGGCGCGGCGGCGCTGGTCGGCCTGGGCTGCGCGCTGCTGCTGTCCGGCCGCGGTGACGCCTCGGCCGCCCGGCCCCCGGCCGCCTCCGCGGTGCCCAGCCCGGCCGTCACGACCGCCCCGGCCGCCTCCGCCGCGGCCGACCCGGACGGCGCCGGCACCCTGCGCGAGGGGGACAGCGGCCCCGAGGTGAGCGACCTCGAGCAGCGTCTGCTGCGCATCCCCGACGTCTACAAGGACGGCGCCACCGACGGCCGTTACGACACCGTCCTGACCGAGGCGGTGGCCCGTTTCCAGCTCTGGTACGGCATCCGGGGCGACGAGAACGGCGTGTACGGCGACGACACCCGACTCGCGCTGGAGTCCCGCACCCAGGGCGACGGCTGATCGCCCCCGGTGCGCGGGCGACGCGGGCCGTGTCCTGCACGTCCTGCCCGTCCCACGCGTCGTGGCGTCACTCGGAGACGAGCGGCACCCTGATGTCGACGACACAGACGTCATCGCGTCGTTCGCCCTCCAGGACCGTGTTGAGCACCCGGTCCAGGGAGCCCGGCAGGGCCGTGTCGTGGGCCAGGGCGGCCGAGGCGAGACGCTCCAGACCGAGGTCGATGCGCTCCAGCGGGCGTTCGACCAGTCCGTCGGTGAACAGGATCAGCCGGTCTCCCGGCTGGAGGTGGCACTCCGCCTCCTCGTAGACCGGTGAGGCGTGGGCCCCGAGCAGTATCCCGCGCGGCCGGTCGAGATAGGTCGCCTTCCCCCCGCGCAGGAGCAGGGGCGGCAGATGGCCCGCCTGCGCCCACAGCAGCCGCCGTTCGGCCGCGTCGTAGCGGGCCAGCATCATGGTGGCGGAGCCGTGGGCGTCGTGGGAGTGCAGCAGCAGCGCGTTGAGCCGGTGCAGCGCGCCGGTCAGCGACGAGCCCGTGATGATCATGCCCTTGGCGGTGAAGCGGAGCTGGGCCATCGTGGCGACCGCGTCGATGCCGTGGCCGGCGACGTCACCGACGACGAACAGGGCGTCCCCCTGCGGCATTTCCATGGCGCTGAACCAGTCACCGCCGACATGCAGTCCCGACTGGGCCGGCAGATAGGCGACTTCGACGCGCAGTCCGGCGAGGCTCACCGGCCGGGTGGGCAGGGGGAGCAGCGCGTGCTGCAACCGGGCGGCCATGCTCCGCTCGGCGGTCAGCACGCCGTGCTGGGTGAGGATCGCCTGCTCGCTGCGGCGCAGGGCCAGTTCGGCGCTGCGCTGCGCGGTGAGGTCCTGGACGAAGCCGTGCACCTCGGCCGGTGTGCCGTGGACGTCCGCCACCGACTCGGCGACCGCCCGCAGATGCCGGATGCCGCCGCCCGCCGCGACCCGGAACGGCACGTCGAACGGCCGGCCCCGTTCGATGAGTTCCCGCACCGCCCGGGACAGCGCGGGCATGTCCTCCGCGACGGCCAGCCGGGGCAGGTCGGCGAGGGCGACCGGGCCGCTGTCCGGGCTCCGGGCGAGGATGGTGTAGACCTGCGACGACCAGCTGACCTCCTCGCCGACCAGGTTCCAGTTCGCCCAGCCGAGGTTGCCCAGCCGCTGCACGTCCGCCAGCCGCTGTTCCTGCCGGTCCGAGGATTCGTGCCGGATCCACGTGATCACCAGCCTGTCGGCGAGCCGGACCACCCGCACCGAGTAGGTGAACAGGTGCGCGGTCCCGGCCACGATCTCCTCGTAGGCGGACGGCTCGCCCTCGTAGGGTTCGCCGGTGCTCAGCGTACGCAGGCAGCCCCGCCACAACGACTCGCCCGCCATGTCCGGGAAACACTCCAGGACCAGCCGTCCGACCAGGTCGCGTCCGGTGCGGCCGGCGACGTCCACGGCCTCCGCGGTCGCCGCGGCGATGCGGTAGTCCTCGACCTCCCCGGAGGGGGCGCGCAGCGGCGTGACGAGCATCGCCGCGCTCGCCAGCGAGTCGAAGACCGTCTGGATGGCGCCCGCCAGCTCGCCGGGGTGCTCTTCCTGGCGGGCGGTGAGCGCGCGCAGCCGGCCGGCGCACAGCCGGGCGACGCCGCGCAGGAGTTGCCGGGTGCGCGGTGGGAACGTACCGCCGTGGGCGCGCATGATTCCGATGCAGACGTCGGTGGAGTCGCCCGTCAGGACGGGCAGCCAGGCCCGCGACAGCCAGCGGTCGGGCGGATCGCCGATGAGCAGGTACTGCTTCCGGTCCGCCTCGATGTCCTCCAGCCAGTGCGGCTCGCCCGTGCGCAGGGTGTCGAGTGCGGCGATCCCGCTGAGCGGCGGCACCCGCTGCCACTGAGCGGCCGTCGTGTCGTCGAGGCCGGCGTGACCGGTCAGGGCGAGCCCGCCGACGGGCAGCCGCGTGTAGATCATGACGGCGTCCGCCCCGGCCTCCGGCGCGAGGTGCTCCAGGAGGCACGCGGCGAGTTCCCGCGGGGTGGTGACGTGCACCAGTGCCCTGCCGAGCACCCCGAGCGCGGCGGAGTCGCCGGCCGGGTCCGGGGCCTCGACGTCGGCCGGCTCGGCCCCGGCCGTGTCCGTCCTGACCGTGTCCGCGCCGGTCAAGGCACTGTGCGGGGCCTCCACGTCGGCCGGCTCGACCTCGGCCGTCTCTACCCCAGCCGTGTCCGTCCTGACCGTGTCCACGCCGGTCAAGGCGCCGTGCGGGTCATCCGCGTCGGCCGACTCGGCCCCGACCGTGTCCGCCCCGGTCAAGGCGCCGTAGGGGGCCGCGCCGGGCGCCGGACGCGGTGCGTCGGTGACGGGCTGTGGCTCCGGTCCGGGGCGGTGCAGCGGGGGCATCAGGCCGCCGAGCGTGATCCAGCACTCCTCCAGCAGGGTGCGGTTGCCGACCTTCGCCCGCAGCAGCAGTTCCTCGCCGGCCGCGTCCGGGGAACAGCCGGTCAGCGCCATCACTACGCCCTTGGCCCGCTCAAGGACGGCCGAGGTCGCCACCTGCTCCCGCAGTCGATCCATCTCGGCACGCTGGCGCGCGACGACCCGGGCCAGTGCGGTCACGTCGGGTGCCGCGCCGGACTCCGCCGGGATGGATGGATGGCTCGTCACAAAACGAGCATTGCACACGGCGCCGCTCCGATCACGGGTCGATCCGCGGCGATCTCACGCCGGCACGGGTGAGCGGCGAGGTGTCGTCGCGCGAGGGCCCCGGCGGTCCGGCCGCCGGGGCCCCGCCGGGCACCCCGGGGTCAGTGGTCCGGCGGCCGGTACAGCCACTGCCGGAACAGGCGGCTGAGCCGGGGCATGACCAGGTAGGTCAGGGTGGGCAGCAGCAGGACCGGGAAGACGGCGGCGCGCAGGGGCAGCGGCCAGGCGGCGGTGCGAGGAGTGAGCAGCCACTGGACGAGAAGGGTGAAGGGGTAGGCGGCGAGGAACGTGGTGAGCACCATCTTCCAGCGCGGCGGCGGCCGCACGGTGGTGCCGGGCAGGCCGAACCAGGTCTCCATCCCGGTCGTCGACTGCCGTTCACTGCCGATCTCGGTGGCGATGTCCTCGATCCGCGCGTGCCACTCGGCCCGCTCCGGCGACTCCAGCCAGGTGGTGAGACGGTGGGCGTCGCAGAAGCGCAGTACCGCGTGGAAGCGGTGGCCGTCCTCCGGCCGCAGCCAGGAGACGCCCTCACTGCCGGGGAAGCGACGGACGCAGCGGGTGATGCCGTGCGTCCACTCCTCGAACTCCTGCTCCCGGCCGGGGCGCACCCGCCAGGTCAGCACCGTGGTCACCGGTTCGCCCCGCCGCACGTGAGTGGTGGTCATGCTCACCACGTGTGCCACGGGCGGCGCGGGTCATGCCTGCCGAGGCCCAGGACGACAGTTCAGGACGGCAGCTCAGACATCTCATGTCGCTGGCGGGTCGACGGCGCGGGGTCAGCGCCCCAGGTTGTGTTCGGCCAGCGCCCGGCTCACCGCGCGGACACTGCGGGCGATGTGCTGCAACTGGAGGACCTCGGCCGCGTACAGCTTGATGGTGTGCTCGATGACCGACTCCGGAAGACCGAGCCCGGGCAGGTCCGCCCGCGCCGTCTGCAGAGCGGTCCGCGCGACCCGGATCTCCTGCTGCACCTGGAGCTGGGCGTGGCGGGCCAGCAGCACCGGGTGGCGGATCAGGGCCGGGTAGCTGGCGTAACGGGCCGGCACCAGCTCGCGCAGCCACTTGGCGGCCGAACGCTCCCAGTCGTAGCTGCCGGGAATCTTGACCTGGCACGGCCAGTCCTGGGTGATGCGCGTGGTCGTCAGGGTCATGGTCATCGCTTCCGGGGTGTACGGCGTCGAGCGGGGTGGTCCGACGGGGTTGGGCGGCCCCGGTCTAGGGGATGACCGGGGCCGCCATGGGCCTCGCGCAGGCGAGGCCCGACCGAACACCCTGGGCGCCGACGCGGGTAGGAGACGGCGGCTTCGGGTGTTCGTACAGGAGCCCGGAAGGGAGGGACGGGGCCCGCGCGGCGGTGGGAGCTGCGTGCGCATGGGCGGACCGTCGGCTTTCTCCGGGCGGATGCGGGGTGTGAGGACGGGGGTGCGGAAGGCGTCCCGGAGCGGCCGGGGCGTGATCCGTGAGCAGTATTTATATATGCCGAGCCGTTTGCAAGACGTATGAAAACATTCATGCGTGATTGATGATGACTTGTCCAGCGGCGAACCGTTTGGCCGGACTGGTCAGTCGCGCAGGAAGAACTGGTGCTGCTCGGAGATCTGCTCGTAGTCCTCCAGCCGAGCCTGGGTGCGCTCCGGGTCGGCGTCGGTCATGGCCTGCAGCAACGCGCCGGCCATCACCCCGGGGGCGGCGTAGGAGTCGAAGACCAGGCGGGATCCGGTGCCGGTGGCGAAGACGACGTCCGCCTCGTCGGCGACCGCGCCGAGCGCCAGGTCGGTGATCAGGGCCACGCGCAGTCCGGCGCCGCGCGCCACCCGCAGCGCGGTGAGGGTCTCCTGCGCGTGCCGGGGCATGGAGAACGCCAGCACCCAGGTGCCGCCGGCCTCGCGCGACTGGAGCAGGGCGTCGTAGGCGACACTCCCGCCCTGCGTCACCAGCCGTACGTCGGGGTGGATCCGGCGGGCCGCGTAGGCGAAGTACTCGGCGAGGGAGACGGAGATACGCAGTCCGAGGACGGTCAGCGGGGTCGACAGGGACAGCTGGCGGCCGGTGTCGATGACCTGGTCGGGGTTGGCGAAGTCCCGCCGCAGGTTCTCCAGGTTCTCCATCTCGGCGTCCACCGCCGCCTGGAGTTCGTTGCTGCCGTTCTCCTCGGTCGCCCCGGGGCCGCCCGCGAGGGTGCCGAGCGCGATGGACTGGAGCTTCTCCCGCAGCGCGGGGTAGCCGCTGAAGCCGACGGCCGCGGCGAACCGGGTCACCGAGGGCTGGCTGACACCGACGCGTTCCGCGAGATCGGTGATCGACAGGAAGGCCGCCTCGGTGATGTGCTCGATCAGGTACTGCGCGATGCGCCGTTGGCCCGGCGACAGCCGTGGCCGGTCGAAGAGCGTCCTGAGCTGGGAGGCAGGAGCGGCCTCCGCCTCCGGCGCGGTCTTCCCCGAGGTGATCGATGACGCCTGTGCGCGTGCCTGTTGCGACGATGGCAACGACGCGCCTCCTTTGTCTCCCACGGGAAGTCAACATAGCCCACGCCACCGGCGTGACCAGGGGTTGTGGCGGATCGTCCGACGGCCCGCGCGGCGGGTGCGGATATCCGCCCGCGGACTGGGAACCCGCCTCTGCGGCGACGGGGACGCCGTCCGGAGCGTCCCGGCACACGACACCAGATCTCTCGGCAGGTGAGACGGAATGAGCGCACTGAGCGCGCTGGAACAGGCCCTCGAACAACGGTGGGACTCGCTGTGGGCGCGGGTCTGCGGCAGGGGACCCGTGGAACTCGTCGACGCCCTGCGGCGCGAGTGCGACCGTCACGCCGTCGTGTGCAGCGGGAGCCTCATCGTCGTGCCCAACGCCTACGACATCGAACTCGCCGACGGGGTGCACGACGAACTCACGCGCCATGACAGCCAAGTGGGCCAGGCCCTCACCGACAGCCTGGCCCGGCACGGCGAACGCAAGGGCTACGAGTGGGCGGGCCCGCTCACGGTGCACCTCACCAGGTCCCCGGACGTGCCCAACGGCCGCTACCGGGTGGCCAGCAGCGTGATGGCGCACGTGAGCGCGGAGGCGTTCCAGCAGGCCACGCGGTAGAGGGCCGCCCACCGCCCGCCTCCGAGCGGACACCCGGCTCACCTGCGGTAGATGGTGATGGAGTGGCCGACCTCGTCGACCGGCCGGCTGGCGGCGATCAGCTCCCTGAACCGCCCCTGGGCCTTGGCCACCGCCGAGTCGGACACCACCAGCAGCCCGCGCACCTCCGCCGCGGGCACCTCGCGCGGGTCGGACGCCTCGATGCCGTAGTACGACGGCACACCGCTGCCCTTGTACACGAGCCAGACCCGCTCGCCCGGATACCGCTCGCGCAGCCGGTCGGCGAGCCGGCCCAGGTCCTGGCCCCAGTCGACGTTGGAGTCGTGCAGCCGCAGATGCGTCCTGTCCGGGCCGCCGAACGCCTCGTTGGAGTACGGCAGGTAGTAGGGGAAGGCCAGCAACGAGCTGACCGCGACGAACAGGGCGAGCACCCCCGTCACGACCGGCGCCCACCGCCGCCGTACCGTCAGGACGCAGCCCGCCGCCACCGCGAGGAACATCGGCAGGAAGACCACGTAGCGGGTGCCGAAGTCGCGCGAGCCGTCCATCGCCGCGGCCAGCAGCACCCCGGAGGGGACCAGCAGATACGGCGCCGCCGGCCGCAGCCGCCGTACCGCGACCAGCGTCACCGCGCCCGCCGTCCACAGGGCGAGCAGGCCGAGCGGGGTCTTCACCAGCAGCGCGGCCGGCAGGTAGTACCAGAGCGACCCCGTGTAGAGCCGGCCGAAGAGGAAGCCCTGCCACGGGTAGTTCTCCAGGGCGAACTGCACCCGCATGCCGTCCCGGTACGCCTCGGGGAACGGCATCAGGTGCACGAGCAGCCCGCGCAGCCCGTGCACGGCCGGCACCGGCTGCTGCGGCGACCACCGCAGCCGCGGATCCACCGCCAGATACGTCGCCCATACGACGGCGACGGCGGCCAGCGCCACCACGCCCGCGCCGGCGGCGGCCCGCAGCAGCCGCCCGCGCCGCTCTCCCGGGACCGCGCACCACACCGACACCGCGGCCAGCGCCATCAGGACCGGCAGCGCCGGCAGCGCGCTCATCTTCGTGGCCAGCGCCGCCCCCAGGGCCGCCCCGGCCAGCGGCACATGGAGGCGGGGCCGTCGCCGGGCCCGCCACACCAGCCACACGGACGTCAGCAGGAACCCGGCGGCCGGCACGTCGAGCGTGGCGAGGGAGCCGTGCGCGATGAGGTCGGGGGAGAAGGCGTACAGCGCGAGGGCGACCACCGCGCCGGCCGGTCCTGCCAGGTCACGGGCGAAGGCGAAGACCACCAGACCGAACAGCAGCGTCAGCACGATCACCGGGAGGCGGGCCCACAGCATCAGCCACCACGGGTCGTTGCCCGACTCGTACAGCAGATGCCGGCCCAGCGCGCCCTGGTCGCCCTCGAACGACGGGTCCACGTGCGGACCGGCCAGGGCCACCCCGGCGGCGATCACCAGTTTGCCGAGCGGCGGATGCTCCGGGTTGTAGCGCACCTCGTGCGCGTGCAGGTAGTCCGCGGCGGTGCCCACGTAGACGGGCTCGTCGATCGTCGGCGTCTGCCGGACGGCCGTGGTCACCATGGCGAAGGCCATCTGCGCGAGCAGCAGGAACACCAGCAGCGGCACCGACCACCGCCGGGCCGGGCGGCGCCTCGGCACGGGGTCAGCCCGCTGCGGCGGCGCACCGTCGGGCGCCGCGGGGTCGAGGACCGAGTGCTGTTCGCGCGTCATCATCCGCACCACGGTGACACGGGCCGCGTCGCGGCGGGAGAGCCGCGGTGGACACCCCGCAGGGGGCTCCTCCGCGCCGGCTCCCGCCGCTCAGGGCGTCACCGCTTCAGGAGTCGTACCGACAGACCTTCCGCCGTACAGACGGGTACGGCCCGCAGCCGGTCGGAGTTCAGCTCGACACGGTCGAACTGGCCGCGCAGCACCGGCGCGCTCACCACGCGTACCGTGCTGCCCGCCGCCGGCGGCCTGTCGGCGTCCAGCCGCAGCGACAGGACGCTGCCCTGCCCGAGGATCGCGCGCCGGGTGACCTCCAGGGCCGGCTCGTGGCCCGAGCGCAGGGTCACCTCAAGGCCGGCGGACTGCTGGGTGTAGGTGCCGTGCACCTGGAGCGGCCCGTCGAGCCGCAACGTCCCGCCCGTCACCCGCACGTCGCCGTGGCCCAGGGCGTGCGCCGAACCGGCGACGAGCACGCCGTCCGCCAGCACGGTGCCGCCCGTGTAGCGGTTGTGGCCGGTGAGGGCGAGCGTGCCGGTGCCCCGCTTGGTCAGTCCGCCGGCGCCGTCGATGTCGTTGCGCCAGCTGTCGGCGGCACCGAAGCCGCCGGCCGCCGCGTCGAGGCCGACCGTCACGTCCGTGTCGAACGCGGCGTAGCCGTCCGCCGCGGCGAACAGGTTCAGCCGCCCCCACTGCTCGAAGCCGTCCAGCAGGACGTACCCGGAGGGCAGCGCCGTCGTCCGCAGCACCTCGCGCCGCTGCGCCGCGTCCAGGTAGGGCAGCCGTGTCTCCAGGAGCACCTCCGCGCCCTTCGGCACGGTCAGGGGCTCGCTGCGACCTCGCCGGGTCAGCACGTACGTCAGTCGGGGCTCCACCGCTCGGGCGTTGGCGTCGCGGTCCGCGTACGGGTCGGTGGCGGGGCCGGCGGAGTGGGCGTACGCGTACAGTGTGTCGGCCGTGGTGCCGGTCTGCTGCTGGAAGTAGGCGAGGGCCTGCGCGCGGGCGGCGGCCTTGAGGGCCGCGTTGGCGGGGTCGGCCAGGGTGGCGGCGGCCAGGGCGGTGGCCATGATCCGGCCGCCGAGGACGTCGACCGTGGAGTGCATGCCGGCCATGATCCGCGTGTGGCTCAGTTCCAGCGCGCGCGTCACCAGTTCCTGGAAGCGCTCGGGAACCGCGTACGCGTAGGCCAGGGACGCCAGGTGGAAGGCGTTGGTGTGGCCGCTGGGGAAGCCTCCGTCGTCCACCGGAGACGTGCTGCGCTGGCGCAGCAGCTGCGGCGCGACGACCACCCGCGAGTCGTAGACCGGGTAGCCGAGCGTGTCGGTCCTCCCGGTGTCGACGACCTCGCTGTCCTCGTTCATGCGCCAGGGACGCGGGTACTGGAAGGCGTACTTGGCCGGGTTGCCGGAGGCGTAGGGGCCGCGCACGGTGTCGACCAGCCGGGCGACCTGGCCGAGCGCCGAGTCGTAGGAGCCGGCGCCGAGAGCGGAGCCCGCGGGCGCGTCGGCCGGGACGGCGTCGCTGATCGTGGTGGCCGGCGTGGAGTCGGGCGCGGTGGTGATCGAGGTGACCGCCCTGGCCCCGGAGCGGTACAGGTCGGCCAGCGGGCCGAGGCCGGCGATCATCGCGTAGCTCTGGTGCTGGCGGTCGTAGACGAACGCCTCCTTCGCCTGCGCGTCCGTGCGGGCGGAGGTGACGCGTGCGCAGTAGCGCATGTTGGCGCGCAGGACGTCGGGGCGCAGGGGCGTGCCCGTGTTCCAGGCGGCGCCGGTCCGCCACACCTGGGCCATGCCGCCGAGGGCGCGGACCACGGCGTTGGTCTCGGGCGTCAGGTTCGTCGCGACGTTGGACCGGTAGTCGTCGACGAACGCGGCGAGTCCGGCGGCGGCCTTCGCGTCCGCGGCGGCCAGCCAGGTCACGAGGGTGGGGGCGGCCAGTACACCGGCACCGGCGCCGAGTGACGTCCTGAGGAACCCCCTTCTGTCTACGGCGCGTTCACGGACCGACGCGGGGGAGTGGTGCCCGGCTGGAGACGGCATGCGTCTGCCTCTCTTGAGTTCTGCGGCTGGGGTGTCCGGCCCTGTGGCCGGGGGACTTCGTGCGAACGACGGTGCGGGAGGCCGCACCTCGCATACGGGCCAAGTGGGGGGACCCGTGGTCCGTGGTGCGTACGAGTGAAGATCTACGGCCGGCTCGTGTCCCACCGGCACTGGTCCGGCGGCCCGGACGTGTCCTGCGGGTGAACGAGGACCGCCCGGCGCACAGGAACCGGCTGCCCGGCCCGGCCCTCCTGGGCGTGCTGGGTGGCGGGACCGGGGACCGGCGGGCGCGCGGGTTCCGGCGGTCCGGTCCGGCCTCCGGGGGTGTGCCGGGTGGCGGGACCGAAGCCGGCCCGGCGCACAGGAACCGGCGGCCCGGTCCGGCTCCCCTGGGCGTGCCGGGTGGCGGGGCCGAGGGGAGGCCGTCGGCGCCCGGCGGCGCGCGTGACCCGGCGTGCGGGCGGGCGCGGCTTCACAGGAGCGACCGCGCCAGTGCCACCGCGCCCTCCACCGGTGCCGTGCGCAGGGCTCTGGGCCGGGCGCCGGGCACCGCTGCGGCGAGACAGGACACGAAGGCGTCGTAGAGCGCGGGCTGGGCGAGGACCGTGCTGCCCGCGACCACCACGTCGTCCACCGCCACGCCCCGGGCGGCGAGCCGCTCGACGAGTGCGGACAGTGCCCGGCCGGCCTCGGCGATCACCGCGAGGGCGAGTTCCGAGCCGGCCGCGGCAGCGGCGAACACGGCCGGGGCGTGCCGGCCCCACTCCGCCGAGATGTCCGTGGCGCTCTCCAACGCCGCGCCGAGCGCCGGTACTTCGGTGACACCGAGCGCGGCGAGGAGCCCCTCGGCGAGTGCGTCGGGGGTGGCTCCGCGGTCGTGCGCCGCCCACACCGCGCGGGCGGCCTCACGGACCAGACCGGCCGAGCCGCCCTCGTCGCCGAGGACCGCGCCCCAGCCGCCGACCTGGACGAGGTCGCCGCCCGCGAGCCGGCCGACCGCCACGGAACCGGTGCCGGCGACCAGGCCGACGCCCTTGTCCAGCCCGGCCGCGGGGACGAGCAGTTCGGCGTCGCCCACGACCAGCGCGGGCACGTCGAGGTGCGGTCGGAGTGCGGAGCGGATGCCGGAACACTGGCGGGGCGTCTCACAGGCGTGCCCGCCCACGGCGACGGCCGCCGGGCGGGCACCCGGCGGCAGGGCGTCGGCGATCAGGGCGGCCAGTCGGCCGGCGGCGGCCTCGGGGTGGTGCGGCCGCCAGCCGCTGCTCGGCCCGACGTGGTCGGCGACGAGGTCGTCGCCCGCGTAGGCACGCAGATGGGTCTTGGTGCCGCCCACGTCGATGCCGACCACGAGAGGGCACGAGGGGGAAGTGTCCTGCACGGATTCTCTTTCGTCGTTGCGCGCGGGGCTGCGACGGGTGGGCGAACCGTGTCTGCGAGAAGGGGAGTCGAGAGCTAGGGAAGCCCCGGGACGGGCCTCGTGCGGAGCACGGCAGACGCGTACCGTGCCCTTCGTTAGGAAGTTAACTAACGAAGTACAGTGCGTGTCAAGAGGCTTCGCGCACCCACCTCCGGGACGGCCACCACCGGGCCGCCGGGCCGGAAACCGCGACGCCAGGGCATTCCGTCCGCCGCCCCCCGCCGAGCCGACCGACTCGGGAGCGCGGCCCCCGACCTGCGTGGGAGAACTGTGGAACACGACGTGGCGAACGCCCCCCGCCTGACCGAGAGCGCCAGTGCGGTGTTCGCCGTGCTGGCCCGCGCCGGTACGGCGACCCGGCCGCAGCTGGCGGGCCTGGCGGGCCTGTCGAAACCGACGGTGTCCTCCGCCGTGGCGGAGCTGGAGCACGCCCGTCTCGCCGCCTGCTCCGGCACCGCCTCCAGCGGCACCGGCCGCTCCGCCGCCGTGTACACGCTCGGCCGGGCGGCCGGGACCGTGCTCGCCGTCGACCTCGGCCCCGCCCTCACCCGGGTGCGCGGCTGCGCCCTGGACGGCACCCTGCTCGCCGAGGCCACCGGCCCCCGCGAGGACGCCGCCGACGTGGTGCGCGAGGCACTGGCCGCGCTGCCCGCCGACGCCCCGCTGCGCACCATCGTGGTCGCCATCGGTGACGTCACCGCGCGGGCCGACGGCACCGGCGTGCGCCCCGCGACCGCCAAGGCCGGACCCGCCTTCGACGCCATGGCCGTGGCGCTGCCGCCGGGGGTGCCCGTCCACCTGGAGAACAACGTCAACTGCGCCGCGCTCGCGGAACTGCACGAGGGCGCGGCGCGCGGCCGGGACACCTTCGGCTATCTGCGGATCGGCGTGGGCATCGGCCTCGGCATCGTGGTCGGCGGCCAGGTGCTCCGCGGGGCCAACGGCGCCGCCGGTGAGCTGGCCCGGCTGCCCTATCCCTGGGACGACGGCCGCGAGCCGCGCCACGAGGCGCTGGAGGAGTACATCGGCTCCCGTTCGCTGCTGCGCCGGGCGGCGCGGGCCTGGCCGGAGGCCGACGGGCCCTGTCCCGACACCGCCGAGCGCCTCTTCGCCCTCGCCCGCGAGGGCGGACCCGCCGCCCGCGCGCTGGTCGCCCGCCATGCCGCGGACGTCGGCCGGCTCGCCGCCGCCGTGACCGCCGTACTGGACCCGGGACTGATCGTGCTCGGCGGCAGCACCGGCGCCGACCCGCAGGTCCTGCCCGGTGTGCGGGCCGAGCTGGCCCGGCTCAGCTGGCCCACCGAAGTGGTCAGCAGCACGGTCGGAGACCTCGGTACGGCCGTGGGGGCCGCCCGGCTCGCGGTCGCCCGGGGAGTCCAAACCGTGACCGAGGCCGCGCGGACCAAGGATTGACGGCCGCGACTCGGTCTGCCAATGTCCGGACAAGCGCTTTCTAAGTCGGCCGGGACGCCGGCTTGGAGCGAGCGTCCCGCCCGTACTCGACGTACGGCAACCGCACCAGGGCGTGCTTGTGCGGCGACGGCCACAGCGGCCGGGGACCCTCGCCCGTCAGGATGACGCGGCCGGGCGAGGCCGCGCCCTCGGAAAGCAAACTTCCTTGCACAATGCACCCGTGCCGCCCTGGTCGGCGCCGTGCTCCGTCTCGTACGACGAAAAGGGATCGAAGATGACCACTGTGGGTGTGCGGCGCTCCCGCCGTCTCGGCCGCGGCGGCATGCGCCGCCTGGTTCCCCTCGCTGCCGCCGCCTCGGCAGGTGCCCTGCTGCTCTCCGCCTGCGGATCGGGGGGCGACTCGGGCGGCACCTCCAAGGCGCTGACCTTCTGGATCTCCACGGTTCCGGGGCAGGACGCGGGCTGGAAGAAGATGGTGGCGCAGTACAAGAAGGAAACCGGCGTCAACGTCAAGCTCGTCAACATCCCCTACGACGGCTACGCGACGAAGCTGCACAACGCCGCGCAGGCGAACTCCCTGCCCGACGTCGCCGCCGTGCCGGCGCTGGACCCGATCTGGTCGAGCAAGCTGATCGACCTCAGCTCCATCGCCGACAAGAAGAGCAACAACATCAACGCCAACTTCCTGGCGAAGGACTCGTCCGGGAAGGTGCTGTCCATCCCCTCGGACGTCACCGCGTCCGGCCTGTTCATCAACAAGTCGCTGTTCGAGAAGGCGAAGGTCTCCTTCCCGACCTCGCCCTCGAAGACCTGGACCTGGACCGACTTCATCGCCGCGGCGAACAAGGTGCGCGAGAAGACCGGCGCCAAGTACTCCCTGACGTTCGACCAGTCGCCGTCCCGGCTGCGCGCCATGGTGTACGAGATGGGCGGCCAGTACGTCCACGCCGACTCCTCCGGCAAGTTCTCGGTGGACGCGGCGACCAAGAAGGCCGTGAACACCTTCGTCGGATGGAACGACGACAAGACCATGCCGAAGTCGGTGTGGACCAGCGGCGCCGACCCGTCGGCCATGTTCCAGAGCGGTGACGTGGTCGCCTACTGGTCCGGCGTGTGGCAGGTTCCCGCCTTCGCGGAGAGCATCAAGAAGTTCGACTGGGCGAGCGTCCCCACTCCCGCCCAGCCGGTGCAGGCCAGCGACGTCAACAGCGGAGGCATGACGGTCGGCTTCAACAACAACGGCGACGCGGCCTCCGCCGCGACGAAGTTCCTGTCCTGGCTGTACGAGCCGGCCCACTACCAGGCGCTGTGCGAGGCGTCCGGGTTCCTGCCGGTGGAGAGCGGTCTGAACCCGAAGTACCCCTTCAAGTCCGAGGCGGCGCAGGCGGCGTTCAAGCTGTACAACGAGTCGATCCCGCTCTACGCCCCGATCTCCGGCTACTTCAACGGCGCGCAGACGAACTGGGTGCTGAAGGGCAAGAGCCTCACCGAGGACCCGACCAAGACGGAGCTCGGCAAGGCGATCAACGGACAGCAGTCGGCCGACAAGGCCCTGGAGAACATCGTGGACGGCTACAACCAGCAGGTCGGCGGCGGATCGTAGGCCACGGTGCCGGGCGGCGGAGTCGAGACACCGCCGCCCGGCACCGGACGCCCGCATGATGCCGGGCTCATGGCGTGAGCCCACAGCAATCCATTCCACCAGCACGGAGTCAGGAAGATGACAAAACGCGCCTCGGCCGTGTCCGCGAGCCGGCTCAGGAGACGCAGCACCTACACCATCGCGCCGCTCGTCCTCATCGCGGCCAATGTCGTGCTCTTCGCGCTGTTCTTCGTCTGGCCGGCGGTGATCGGGCTCGTCTACTCCTTCACGAACTACACGGGTGTGGGGGCGTTCCAGTTCATCGGACTGGACAACTACCACAACCTGTTCGGGGACTCCACCTTCTACGACGCGCTGACCCGGACGCTGCTGTACGCCGTGCTCTTCGTTCCGCTGAACTTCGCGGTCTCGCTGCTCACCGCCAACCTGCTGGTGAGCAAGCACGCCAAGGGCGCGTCGGTCGCCCGCGTCATCTTCTTCATCCCGTGGCTTCTGTCGCCCATCGTCGTGGGTGTCCTGTGGCGATGGCTGTTCGGTGAGAACTTCGGACTGGTCAACTACGTCATCGAGAAGCTCGGCGGAGGTGCCGTTCCGTGGCAGTCGAACGCGGACCTGTCGTTGATAGTGGTGGTGATGGCGGCGTCCTGGGCCTGGACGGGTTTCTCGATGCTGCTGTTCATCGCGGCGATCAAGAACGTACCGGTGTCGTACTACGAGGCGGCCTCGCTCGACGGCGCCGGCCCATGGCGCCAGTTCATCAGCATCACGCTGCCGAGTATCGCGCCCACCTCGTTCATCGTCATCCTGCTCAACACGATCAACGCGATGAAGGAATACCCGGTGTTCGTCGCGCTCAACAACGGCGGACCCGGCACGTCGAACAACCTTCTCGTCCAGTACATCTATGAGACCGGCTTCAAACGGGGCCAGATCGGCTACGCGAGCGCCGCGTCGTTCGTGCTCATGCTCATCCTGATGGCCGTCGCGATCATCCAGCTGATCGTCAACCGGCGGGTGGAGAACCGATGACAACCACAGACCTGCCACGTCCGGCCGACACCGGTCCGGGACGAGCCGTCTCCAAAAAGCGGCCCCGCAGGGCGGGTAACGGCGGGCTCCGCCAGGCGGTGTCCGCGACGACGCTGCTGTGGATCCTGGCGTGCCTGTACGGGTTGCCGGTGCTGTGGTTCATCCTCAGCTCCCTCAAGCCGTCCAGCGACCTGTTCTCCTATCCGCTGACGCTGGTTCCGCACAACCCCACCCTGTCGGGATATCTGACGGCGTGGCGCAGTGCCAACTTCTCCCAGTACTTCGTCAACACGGCCCTCGTGTGCGTGATCACGACGATCCTCACGGTGGGAGTCAGCTGCTGCACCGGGTACGCCCTGGCCAAGTACGACAACAAATGGCTCAAGGCCTTCTTCATCTGCATCCTGGCCACCACGATGCTGCCGTCCGAGGTCATGCTCGCCCCTGAGTTCCTGGTGGTCCGCAACCTCGGCCTCTACAACTCGTTCGCCGGCATCATCCTCCCGGCCGTGCTCACCGCGACCGGATGCTTCATGTTCCGCCAGTTCTTCCTGACGGTTCCCGACGAACTCGTGGAAGCCGCACGCATCGACGGCGCCCGCGAACTGTCGATCTTCCTGCGGATCATGGTGCCGCTCTCCCGGCCCATCATGCTGACCCTCGCCATCCTGTCCTTCCAGTGGCGCTGGAACGACTACATCTGGCCGCTACTGATGCTCAACGACCCCGACAAGTTCACCGTGCAGATCGGCATCCAGAGCATCGTCGGCGCGCAGAACATCAACTGGTCGGTACTGCTCGGCGCGTCGGTCATCTCCATGATCCCGCTGATCGCCATCTTCCTGGTCTTCCAGCGCTACGTCATGGGTGCCGACATCAACGCCGGACTGAAGGACTGACGTGCCCACCCCGCTCGACCACGAGTTCGTCCGCGCGGTGGCCGGCGCCGCCGACCGGTCGGCCGCCCCGCTGACGGCGGGCCCCGACGAGGAACCCGCCGGTGTGCCGCACCGTGGTCTGGCGCGCCGGGTGAAGACCCTGGTCGCGGCATACCGTTCCCCGGACTCGGCCCTGCACGGCAGCGGGCAGGCCGTCGCCGCCGCGATGACCCACGTCCGGGCTCTGCGGGCCATGCAGACCACCACCGGCCTCTTCGCCGGCGGCGACAACGTGCAGTCACCGCCGGACTCCGCGTTCACCGTCAACGACGTGTGCGACGCGCACGTCCTCGCCGTGGGCGCGGGGCCGGAACTGAGCGAGGTCACGGCCGCGCTCGCCGAGATCGCCGGCGCCGCCTCCGGGAGTCTCCTGACCGGTGGGGTGCACACCCCGAACCACCGCTGGGAGCTGTGCGCGGCGCTGGCCCGGCTGCACCGGTCGTTCCCCGACGAGCGGCTGCTCGACCGCGTCGAGGAGTGGCTCGCCGAGGGCGTCGACATCGACGCGGAGGGCCTGTACTCGGAACGTAGCGCCAACTACGCGGCCCACGTGTCCAACCCTTCGCTCCTGCTGCTGGCCGGCGTCCTGGGCCGTGCCGACCTGCTGGACACCGTCGAACGCCACCTCGCCACCACCCTGGACCTCATCAGGCCGGACGGCACGGTGGAGACCGTCCACTCGCGACGGCAGGACCAGAACCACCCGTTCCCACTGGCGCCCTACCTGCCGCACTACCGGCTGTTCGCGGTCCGCACCGGCCGGGGCGACTTCAGCCGGGCGGCGCGGCTGGCGGCCGCCGGCGGAATCGACGACCCCGACCTGCTCGCCGAGACCCTCCTCACCCCGGAGATGTGCCGCGCCCTGCCGGACCCGGCTGCGGAGGCACTTGCGCGCGAGAGGTACATCACCACCGCCCGCCTCGCCGCGCGTGCCTCGGCCGCCGCGCACACGGTGGTGTACGGCGGCTCCGACGTGCCCGAGCACCGGCGCATCCGCTCGGGCCTCGCCTGCAATCCCACCTTCCTGCGTCTGTTCGCCGGCGACGCCGTCCTCGACGCGGTCCGTCTCTCGCGGGGGTTCTTCGACCTGGGCCCGTTCCGGGCCGCCGGGATGCAGCAGCTCGCCGACAGCCGGTACCGGCTCTCCGAAACCCTCACGGCCGCCTACTACCAGCCGCTCCCGCCGGATCGGCGACGGGACGGCGGCGTCTACGGGATGACGGACGAGGGTCGCTTCTCGGCCGCGATGGCCTTCCCGGACCGGCCTCGGGACGAGGTCTCCCACACGACCCGCGTCGAGGTGGACCTGAGGGAGGACGGCGCCGACCTGCGGATCGACATCAGCGGACCCCGAGTGCCCTGGGCCCTCGAACTGACCTTCCGGCCGGGCGGCGTGCCGGAGGGCGCCGTACCGATCGGCGACGGACGCTGGTGCCTGACGACCGGGCCGATGACCTACCGGGTCGGTGACGACGAGATCCGGGTCGAGGCCGACGCCGGAGCGGGCGAACAGCTCGCCGGGCCGGACCGGAGCGACATGCTGCGGTACGACCCGGGTCAGGACTACACCGTGGCGGGCGGCACCGATGCGACGACCGGGAACCGCGTCTACATCGGTGGACATGGCCCGCAGACACTGACCGTCGCACTGCGCGCCCGCCGGCCCGCACCTGTCGTGTGAAGCCGACGAACCACGCCATGGCCACCCCAGGCATGAAGGGCTGATCCCCGTGCACCTCACGCCCCCTCCCGTGCACCTCACGCACCAGCGCGGCCCGCTGCACGACCTGCCGGACACCCCGCAGGCGTACGACGCCGTCCTCGCCGACGTCACCGAACAGGCCCTGGCCCGCATGACGGCCGACGGCAGCCTCGAACACCCGGACTGCCTCGACGACGTGGGCGACACCTCGCTCGGCGTCACCTCCCTGCTCGCGCTGACCTGGCACCGCACGGAGGACCCGCGGCTGCCGGCGGCGGTGCGCCGCAGCCTCGCCTTCCACCTGCGGGAGCGGGTATACCGCGAGGACAACCCCGGCTACCCGAACCTGCGGGTGCGCGACTCGGGCCTGCCGTACGCCCGGTACGTCCTGGCGCCCGGCGCGCACCCCGTCGGCGACTGGCCGAGCACGGTGTGGGCGCTGCTGCAGGCGGTGAACGTGCTGGAGGCGGCGGACGGCCTGGTGGACGAGGGGCAGCGCGCCGAACTGCTGGCGGTGGCCCGGGGCTACTGGAGGTGGCTGACCGAGGCGACCTTCTTCAACCCGCAGGAGGCAGGCAACCAGGCGATCGGCTGCGTGGTCGGCGGCCTGATGCTGGCGCGTCTGCTGCCGCCCGGACAGGGGAAGGCGGTCCGCGCACGCGCGCTGGCCCTGTACACGGACGAGATCCGTGCCCACCGGGTCCGTGACCGGGGCGCGCTGCTGCCGCCCGAGCACGGCGGCGCCTACGACAACAACTACGGCCCGATCTCCCTCTCCTTCCTCGCCCAGGCCCACCGGGTCAGCGGCGAGGAGGTCTTCGCCGAGGACGGTGACGCCCTCGCCCGGTACATCGACGCCCGCCTCACCGGCGGCGGCTTCGACACCGGCGGACCCCGCTACAGCGAACAGCACTCCGCCTTCGAATCGGTCCTCGGCCTGCGCTACTTCGGCCACCGCATCGGCTCCGACCTGGGCCGTTACCGGGGCGACAGCCGCTGGTCGCGGCACGCGGCGAAGGCGGACGGCGGGGTCGACGGCCACTTCGCCTGGATGCTGGTGTGGCAGATCCAGGACGCCACCCCCTGGCACCGCGAGCCGTCCCGCACGCCCGCCCGGCACCAACTGCGCGCGGGCACCGTGTCGGTGGCCTTCGACGACCGGATGACCCCCGCCGTCGTCGAGGCGGGCGGCACCTACTACCTGCCCGCCGCCGTCAACCGCCAGCACGGCTTCGGCCCCGTCACCGACGGCTTCCTGCTGTGCCGCCCGATGGGCGCGGTCCGCGTCCGCGAGGCCGGCGCCGGGGGACTGACGGCCAAGCTCGTCACCAAGCCCGTCGTCGGCCGCGACCACGTCCTGCGGCATGTGCGCTCCCTGTACGTCACCGACGGCACGAGCCTGTGGACGACCGTGGTCGTCGAACGCCTCACCGGGACGCCGTACCTGCTGGCCGGGCTCCCGTACGCCGAGGACGACGGCGACCGGGTGCGGCGCACCGCCGAGGGGGCCGTCGCCTCGGCCGGCACCCTGCGCCTGACCCACCCCGGCACGCGGGGCGCCGAGTACTTCGACGCCCGCGCGGACCTCACCCAGGAACAGGCGGCCTTCGCCCTGGCCGCCGACCCGCGCGGCTACGGCAACCCCGACGAGGGCTGGCGGCACCTGGTGGGCTCGACCGCGCTGGAGGCGGGACCGGTCCCGGACGCGCCGGACGACCTGCACGTCTTCGCCGTGCGCCACGGCTCGCGGGAGCCGTTCACCGTCGTCGTCGAGCACGGGGAGCACGGGGAGCGCGGCCTGACCGTACGGACGGACGCCTTCACCGCGGTACTGGGAGACCTCGCGGGCGACGCCCGGGGGGAACCGGAACTCACCCTGCGCGGCTGAGGCCACCCGGCGGGCGGGGAGGCCGCGCCATCCGACCGGCCCTCCGCCCGGACGTCACGTCCCGGTGCCCACGCGGGGCATCGCCGCCATCGGTACGACGAGATCCGCCCGGTCCCGCGTCGCGGCGACCAGCTCGGCGTTGGGCCGGTCGCTGCGGTCGACCCACGCCACCGCCTCCGCGTGCCCCTTGCCGAACGCCTCGTGCCGGGCCACCAGGCGGCGCACGCGCTCTACCTCGTCCAGCTCGCAGAACCACACCTCGTCCAGCTGCGCCCGCACCCGCGCCCACACGCCCGTGCCGAGGAGCAGGTAGTTGCCCTCCGTCACGATCAGCCGGGCGGCCGGCGGCACGCGGACGGCACCGGCGAGGGCCTGCTCCAGGACGCGTTCGAACCCGGGCGCGTACACGACGTCACCCGCCTCGCCCTCGACGGGCTCGCGCAGGCGCCGCAGCAGCGCCGCGTACCCCGCCGCGTCGAAGGTGTCCGGCGCGCCCTTGCGGTCCCTGCGGCCGAGGCGGTCCAGCTCGGCGTCCGCCAGGTGGAAGCCGTCCATCGCAACGTGCGCGACGCGGTCCGTCCCGTCCGCGCCGAGCGCGCGCACCAGGCGTTCCGCGAGGGTCGTCTTGCCCGAGCCGGGGCTGCCGGCGATCCCCAGGACGGCGCGGCCCCGGTCGGGGGTCAGCGCCCGGGCACGGGTCAGCAGATCGTCGAAGGTCAGCGGCACAGAGCAGAGTGTGCCACCCGGCGCCCTCGCTCCCGTACGGCCAGGGCGGCCCCGGACCCGGTGACCCGCGGGCCCACGTGTGGCGTGCGCCACTCGCTGGACTCGCCGTCTTGGGGAACGGTGTCCTTATGACGCAGCTCGGTCTCCCCGAAGAAATTGTGGCCTGCCTGTTCGACCTCGACGGGGTCGTCACCAAGACTGCCGTGGTCCACGCGGCCGCGTGGAAGGAGACGTTCGACGCGTTCCTGCGCGAGCGCGACGGTGCGGACTTCCGGCCGTTCACCTCCGCCGACTACGACGAGTACGTCGACGGACTGCCGCGCGCCGACGGTGTCCGCAGCTTCCTGGCCTCCCGCGGGATCGAACTGCCCGAGGGCGATCCGGGCGACGCGCCCGACGCCGCCACGGTCAACGGGCTCGGCAACCGCAAGAACGACCTGGTCCTGGCGAAGATCCGGTCCGGCGGCGTCGAGGCCTACGACGGCACCCTGCGCTACATCGAGGCGGTCCGCGCACAGGGACTGCGCACCGCGATCGTCTCCTCCAGCGCCAACTGCCGGGACGTGCTGCGCTCCATCGACGCCGAGGACCTCTTCGACGTACGCATCGACGGGGTGGTCGCCGCCGAACGGCACCTGCCGGGCAAACCGCGCCCCGACACGTTCCTGGCCGCCGCCGAGGACCTCGGCACCGACGCGGCGCACTCCGCGGTCTTCGAGGACGCGCTGGCCGGCATGGACGCGGGCCGCGCCGGGCGGTTCGGATACGTCGTCGGCGTCGACCGCGTCGGACAGGCCGACGCGCTGTCCGCCCACGGCGCCGACCGGGTCGTCAAGGACCTCGCCGAGCTGGGAGGCAAGGCGTGATCACCCAGCGGTCGTACACCGTGGAACCCTGGGCCGTGCGCGAGACCGAGCTGAACCTCGACGTCCTGGCGCAGAGCGAGTCCGTGTTCGCGCTCTCCAACGGCCACGTCGGCTGGCGCGGCAACCTCGACGAGGGCGAACCCCACGGCCTGCCCGGCTCCTACCTGAACGGCGTCTACGAACTGCACCCGCTGCCCTACGCGGAAGCCGGCTACGGCTACCCCGAGTCGGGCCAGACGGTCATCAACGTCACCAACGGCAAGGTGCTGCGGCTGCTCGTCGACGACGAGCCCTTCGACCTGCGCTACGGCCGTCTCGTCGCGCACGAGCGGACGCTGGACCTGCGCACGGGGCAGCTGGAGCGGGTCTGCGACTGGGTCTCCCCGGCCGGTTCGCGGGTCCGGGTGCGCTCGAGCCGGCTGGTCTCCCTCACCCAGCGGGCGGTCGCCGCCGTCTCCTACGAGGTGGAGGCCGTCGACAGCGAGACCCGCGTGGTGATCCAGTCGGAACTCGTCGCCAACGAGACGCTCCCCGGGGCGAACGGCGACCCGCGGGCGGCCGTGGCGCTCAAGTCGCCGCTGGAGCCGGAGGACGACTTCGCCGTCGGCCGCCGGCTGCGCCTGGTGCACCGCACCCGGCAGAGCGGTCTGCGGGTGGCGGTGGCCGCCGACCACGTGGTCGAGGGGCCGGAGGGCACGGCGACCGGCGCCGAGAGCAACGTGGACGTGGCCCGGCTGACCGTCACCTCGGTGCTGGCGCCGGGTGAGCGCCTGCGGGTGGAGAAGCTGGTGGCCCACGGCTGGTCCGGCGTGCGGTCGCTGCCCGCGATGAGCGACCAGGTCGACGCGGCGCTGGCGGCGGCCGCGGTCGGCGGCTGGCAGGGGCTCGTGGACGAACAGCGCGCCGCGCTCGACGACTTCTGGGCGCGCGCCGACGTCGAGGTCGACGGGGACGAGGAGATCCAGCAGGCCGTCCGCTTCGCCCTGTTCCACGTGTTCCAGGCCGGTGCCCGGGCCGAGCAGCGGGCGATCCCCGCGAAGGGCCTGACCGGCTCCGGCTACGACGGCCACGCCTTCTGGGACACCGAGGCCTTCGTGCTGCCCCTGCTGACCTACACCGCGCCCGATGCCGTGGCCGAGGCCCTGCGCTGGCGCCAGCACACGCTGCCGGAGGCCCGCGAGCGCGCGGCCCAACTCGGCCTGCACGGCGCCGCTTTCCCCTGGCGGACGGTGGCCGGCTCCGAGGGCTCCGCGTACTGGCCGGCCGGCACCGCCGCCTTCCATGTGAACGCCGCCGTGGCGGACGCGGTGGTGCGCTACACGGCCGCCACCGGCGACGATCGCTTCGAGCGCGACACCGGGGTCGAACTGCTGGTGGAGACGGCCCGGTTGTGGCGCTCGCTGGGCCACCACGACCACCACGGCGTCTTCCACATCGACGGAGTCACCGGCCCCGACGAGTACAGCGCGGTCGTCGACGACAACACGTACACCAACCTGATGGCGAGGGCGAACCTGCTGGCCGCCGCCGACGCCTGCGAACGCCACCCCGACCGGGCGGCGCGGCTCGGCGTGGACGAGGAGGAGAGCGCCGCCTGGCGGGACGCCGCCCTCGCCGTGCACGTCCCCTACAACCGCGAACTCGGCGTCCACGAACAGCACGCGGGCTTCACCCGCCACCAGCGCTGGGACTTCGCCGGCACCCGCGCCGACCAGTACCCGCTGCTCCTGCACTTCCCCTACTTCGACCTGTACCGCAAGCAGGTGGTCAAGCAGGCGGACCTGGTGCTGGCGATGTACACGTGCAGCAGCTGGTTCCAGGAGTTCAGCGACGAGGAGCAGATCGCCCGCAACTTCGCCTACTACGAGCCGCTGACCGTGCGGGACTCGTCGCTGTCCGCCTGCTGCCAGGCCGTCGTCGCCGCCCAGGCCGGCCATCTGGACCTCGCGTACGACTACGCGTCCGAGGCCGCGCTGATGGACCTCGCGGACCTGGAGCACAACACCCGCGACGGACTCCACATCGCCTCCCTCGCCGGCACCTGGACGGCGCTGGTCGCGGGCTTCGGCGGACTGCGCCGCGACGGCGACACCCTCGGGTTCGCGCCGCGCCTGCCCGAGCGGTTCAGCCGCCTGGCCTTCACGCTGCAGATCCTGGGCCGGCGCCTGCACGTGGAGATCGGCCGCGACAAGGCGACGTACACCCTGCGGACGGGCGATCCCCTGACGATCCGTCACCACGGGGTGCCGCTGACCCTGCACGACGACAGCCCCGCCGTCCGCGCCGTCCCGGCACCCAAGGGCCGCCCCGCGCCGGGCCAGCCCCCGCACCGCCGGCCCAACGCCCGCTGAGGGGACGGGCGGTCGCGTGCCGCTTCGGCGCACCGCGACCGCCCGTCGCCCGGCGGGTCAGGAGCCGACGGCGGCTGCCGTCGTCACACGCGCAGGCGCAGCTCCTTGCGCCACTTGACGAACTGCTGCTCCGGATCTCCCGTGTACGACCAGGGAGCCCGGGTGGCCCGGGGCCCGAGCAGCCGCAGCATCGACACGGCGACATCCGAGACGCCCGCCTGACAGGCCGCGTGCGCAAGGTAGTTGAGGTCGCGCAACTCGCCGGGCCGGACGTCGTCGCGGTCCCGGCTCACGATCCAGCGCTGCCAGGTGCGGCGGGCGTCGCTGACGGCGCCGTCGTGCCGGAAGTGCTGGCCCAGCCCCACCGCCGCCGGGCCCCCGTTCGCGGCGTCGACCGCGTGCCGGTACTCCTCGACGCGCGCGTACTGCACCAGCACCGGCAGCGCGCAGCCCGGCGGCGCCACCTCCGCCGCGTCGCGCGCGAAGTCGTACATGAGGCCGTGCGAGCCGTGCCAGCGCGCGGAGTAGTAGTGCAGCACCTGGAGGTGGCCCTCCGTGTTGTACGGGTCACGCTCCTGCAACTCCTCCCACCAGCGGGCCAGTTCCTGCCGGAGTACCCCCGTGGGGTAGAGCCGGGCCACGGAGATGAGGGAGACCCACGGTGTCGGGTCGTCGGGGCACGACGCGGCTGCCTGGAGGCAGGACGTCACCGCGGTGTCGACGCGGTGCGGGTCGATGGGCACGCCCCGGCCTGCGGCGATGGCCAGGTTGAACGCCCGGGCCGTCTCCGTCGCCGCGCGCAGCACCAGCGCGTCGGCGCTGCCGGGCTCGGCGGCCAGCCAGGACTCGGCGGTGGAACTCCCCGCGCAGGCCTGCGCGAGGAGCCGGACCCGGTGGCCGCGGGAGAGCCACTCGGGGCCGGTGGCGCGCAGCAGCGCGCGCAGGCCCTGCCAGCGGCCGATGACGATGTCCTGGCGGGCCGAACTCAGGTCCGTGTCACCGCAGTCGGGGTCGAAGTCGGGAGCGAAGGTGTCTCGCGCCATCGGGTGCTCCCTCAGAAGTCGGTGGAGAGACCCTCGTGGACCGGGGAATCGGGCAGGGTCGCTCCGGTGGGGACGTAGTCGGCGGCGACGGTGCGGGTCGCGTCGAGCCGGGCCGGCCGGTAGTAGTCGCTGCCCTGCCGCCAGTACCAGAGCATGGGGACCACTCCGACGGCGAGTCCGCCGATGCCGATGGTGACCGCCGTGGTGCTGAGCTGGCCCAGGGACTCGAAGAAGATCCAGAACATGAACAGGGCGCCGCACAGCGGCCACAGGCCGCCGAGGACGAAGCCGGACGCCGACTTCAGCAGTGTCTTGCGGTAGGCGACGACCACCGCGAGACCGGCGAGCCCGTAGTAGACGGCGATCTGCAGGCCGATCGCCGAGATGGCGTCGGACAGGATGTCGCCCACCGACCCCAGCGCGTTGGAGGCGATGAACATCCCGAGCGCCACGGTGCCGACCACCACGATCGCCACCCACGGGGTGTTCCAGCGGCGGTGCACCCGGCCGAGGGCGGACGGCATCGTGCGGTCGCGGCCCATCGCGAACAGGGAGCGGGTGACCTGGATGAGCGTGGTCTCCAGGGTGGCGATGGTGGACAGCATCACCGACACGATGAGCAGCTTGCCGCCCCAGCCCGGCCAGATCTCGTCGCCGAGCACCGACAGCACGTTGGCGTCGTTGTCCTCGATCTGCTGCGCGGAGAGGATCACGTTCACGGCGATGGTGAACACCTCGAACAGCAGGAAGACGACGCCCACGCCGATGAGTCCCGCGAGTCCGGTCGTACGGCGGCTGTCGCGGGTCTCCTCGCTCAGGTTGCTGGTGACGTCCCAGCCCCAGTAGTAGAACGCGGCGATGAGCGCGCCGGACGCGAAGCCGGACACCCCGTCGAAGTGGGAGAAGCCGAGCCAGGACCATTCGAAGGTGCGGGCGCTGCCGGTGTGGAAGAGGGCGAGCACCGCGAACAGCGCGAGGACGGCGAGTTCGATGCCCGACATGACGAGCTGGGCGCGCACGGTCAGCCGGGCGCCGCCGAGCACCACCAGCAGCATGAGCACGAACCAGGCGGCGCCGACGACGGTGGACAGCGCGGTGTCGTCAGCGAGGTTCTCGTCGAAGAGGGCGAGCGTCATCGACCCGGCGGGCAGCGAGCCCGCCACCATGAAGATGGTCGCGGAGATCACCAGGGCCCAGCCGCTGATGAAGCCGAGGAAGGGGTGCAGGGTCCGGCCCACCCAGGAGTAGCTGGCGCCGGCGTTGACGTCGATGCGGCTGAGGTAGCTGAACGCGAGGGCGATGCCCAGCATCGGTATCGCGCAGTACAGCAGCGCCGCCGGGCTGGCCAGGCCGACCGCGCCGACCAGGACGGCGGTGGTCGCGGCCAGCGAGTAGGCCGGAGCGCTGCCGGCGACGGCCATCACCACGGTGTCGAACGTGCTGAGGGCGTTGGCCTGGAGCCCTCTGCCCCTGCTGTTGCTCATGGTTGTGCTGCTTTCCTCGTGCACGACGCGCGGGCGACCGGGCCCGGGCGACGTGAGGGGCGGGGGGTGAACCCGTCCGCAGCCGGAGAGGGGTCGCCTCGGGCAGGGGGCGGTGAAGGGGAAGGAAACGGGGTGGATGCGTGTCTCGTTGTCGACAGCCGGTCACACCGTGTGTGCGAGTGATGATAGCCGTACTCATTGAGCTTTCAAGATTGACCGGAGAGTAATCTTCCGGGCCGCGGTATGCCCTTCGCCACGTGCTCGTGAGGTTGGGGAGCGCGTATGGGGAAACGCGGACCAGGAACCGCAGACACATGATCCGCGCAGCGTGAGGGAGGCAGCCCATGGGCACCGAGCCGATGGCCGACGACGCTTACCAGCCCACCGGCGGCAACGAGGAGCAGGAGGACGCGGCGCCGCTCGACCTTCAGGACGCCGTCGACGAGCGCACCTACGACGACATCCTCGACGAGGGCTACTCGCCGCCGGAGAAGCCGCTGGGCGTCACCAAGCACGGCGTCACGGCCGCCGAGCAGCACGAGGGCGAGACCCTCGACCAGCGGCTCGCCCAGGAGGTCCCCGAGGCCGGGGCGCCTGCCGGGGACGGCATCGGCGACCTGTCCGAGGGCGAGGGCGAGCGAGTCGACCCGGAGGCGGGCACGGACCGAGCCGGCCGTCTGGTCGCCCCGGACGAGGGCGCGCACGCCGACACCACGAAGGAGGCCGTCGCCGCCGACGTGGGCATCGACGGGGGCGCCGCCGGCGCCGAGGAGGCCGCCGTGCACGTCGTCGAGGACGACACCTGGCTCCCGGAGGACGACCCGAGCACCACCTGACGACCCGTCCCGCGCCCCGCCCGGCCCGCCGCCCCCGAAACGGGCGGCGGGCCGGGCGGATTGCTGTGCGGGCGGGGCCCGCCGGGCCCCGTGGGTGAGGTGGCGGGCGCCCTTCGCCTCGGTCCGCTCAGTCAGCGATGTGGTCGATCTGGCGGAGCTTGTTGGTGGCGTCCAGGGCGGCGATCTTGTACGACTCCGCCAGCGTCGGGTAGTTGAACACCGCGTCGACCAGGTAGTCGACCGTGCCGCCGCAGCCCATCACGGACTGCCCGATGTGGATGAGTTCGGTCGCGCCGGTGCCGAAGCAGTGCACCCCGAGCAGCGTGCGGTCCTCGGGTGAGACCAGCAGTTTCAGCATGCCGTGCGAGTCGCCGATGATCTGTCCGCGGGCCAGCTCGCGGTAGCGCGAGATGCCCACCTCGAACGGCACCCGGTCGTCGGTGAGCTGGTCCTCGGTCCGGCCCACGAAACTGATCTCCGGGATGGTGTAGATGCCGATCGGCTGGAGGTTGTGCATCTGCCCGACGGGCTCCCCGCAGGCGTGGTACGCCGCCGAACGCCCCTGCTCCATCGACGTCGCGGCCAGCGCCGGGAACCCGATGACGTCGCCGACGGCGTAGATGTGCGGTACCTGCGTGCGGTAGTGCTCGTCGACCGTGATGCGGCCGCGCGGGTCGGCGGACAGACCCGCCTTGCCGAGGTCGAGATCGGCGGTCAGGCCCTGCCGGCCGGCGGAGTACATCACGGCGTCGGCCGGTATCTTCTTGCCGCTCTCCAGGACGGTGAGCGTGCCGCGGGCGTGCCGCTCGACCGCGGCGACCGTCTCGCCGAAGCGGAACGTCACGGCGAGGTCCCGCAGGTGGTACTTGAGCGACTCGATGACCTCGACGTCGCACATGTCGAGCATCCCGGCCCGCTTCTCCACCACGGTGACCTTGCTGCCGAGCGCGGCGAACATGGAGGCGTACTCCATGCCGATCACGCCGGCCCCGACGATGACCATGGAACGCGGCACCCGTTCGAGCGCCAGGACGTTGTCGGAGTCCATGATCGTGCGGTCGTCGAACTGGACGCTGTCGGGCCGCGCCGGCCGGGTGCCGGTCGCGATGACGATGTGCTCGGCGCTCAACTGCCGTTCCTGGCCGCTGATCTCGCGCAGAGCGATGGTGTGGTCGTCGACGAAGCGTCCCGTACCGCCGTACAGGGACACGTGGTTGCGGGAGAGCTGGCTGCGGATGACGTCCACCTCGCGGCCGACCACGTGCTGGGTGCGGGCGGTCAGGTCGGCGACGGTGATGTCCTCCTTGAGCCGGTAACTCTGGCCGTAGAGGTCGCGTTGGGTGAGGCCGGTGAGGTAGAGCACCGCCTCCCGCAGGGTCTTGGAGGGGATGGTCCCCGTGTGGATGGAGACCCCGCCGACCATGTCGGGGCGGTCGATGACAGCCACGCGGCGGCCCAGTTTGGCCGCGGCGATGGCGGCCTTCTGGCCACCCGGACCTGATCCGAGGACGAGCATGTCGAAGTCGGGCACTGCAGGAGTCTGTCAGCCGCGGGGCCCCCTCCGGAAGAGTGAACCGACAACCACCCTGACGGGACCGTGGTCCCGGCGCGATACTGGAGGCATGGGCACTCGACTCGGTGACACGAGCACACCCGCCAGGCTGGCCGCCCCCGACGAGGGCATCGGCCGGGACGAACTGGCGCTCGCCGCCCGCAACCACGGCCTCCCGCTGGAGGCGCTGCGCTACGACCTCACCCCGCCCGGCCTGCACTACGTCCTGACGCACTACGACATGCCGTACGTCCCCGAGGGCTCACCGTGGCCGCTGACTCTCACCGGCCGGGTGCGCAGCCCCCTGCACCTGGACGCGGCCGCCCTGCGGGAGTTCCCCCGGGTCACCACGCGGGTGACGATGGAGTGCGCCGGCAACGGGCGGGCGCTGCTCAGCCCCCGCCCGGTCAGCCAGCCCTGGCTGGTGGAGGCCGTCGGGACCGCCGAGTGGACCGGCGTTCCCCTGCGGCTGCTGCTCGCGGAGGCCGGCCTCGAAGCGGACGCGGTCGACGTGGTGTTCACCGGCGCCGACCACGGGGTGGAGCGCGGCGTCGAACAGGACTACCAGCGCTCCCTGCCCGTGCGGGTGGCCACGGGCACCGAGCCCGAGGTGCTGGTGGCGGACGAGATGAACGGCGCCCCGCTGCCCCCGCAGCACGGCAGCCCGCTGCGCCTGGTGGTCCCCGGCTGGTACGGCATGGCGCACGTCAAGTGGCTGCGCACGGTGACCGTCATCGACGCCCCCTTCACCGGCTTCCAGCAGACCGTCGCCTACCGGCTGCGGCATCACCCCGGGGACGAGGGCGAGCCGGTCACCCGGATCGCGCCGCGCGCCCTGCTGGTCCCGCCCGGCTTCCCGGACTTCATGTCCCGCACGAGAATCCTGCGGCCGGGTCCGGTGACCCTGGAGGGACGGGCCTGGTCGGGCGCGGCACCGGTGGTGCGGGCCGAGGTCAGCACGGACGCGGGCCGCACCTGGCAGGAGGCCGAACTGGAACCGGACGGCGGACACCGGTGGGCCTGGCGGCGCTGGCGCCTCGCGTGGACGGCGCGGCCCGGGGAGCACGTGCTGTCCGCGCGGGCCACCGACGCCGAGGGGCACCGGCAGCCGCTGGAACAGCCCTGGAACCGGGGCGGGTTCGCCAACAACCTGGTCCAACAGGTCGCGGTCGTCTGCCTGGAGCCCGGGGACGGGGACTGAGGCGGCCGGGCCGCCGCCGGCGGGCCGGCCGAGCGGACCGAACGCGCGGCGGACCGGACCGCGCGGCCCCCGCCCCGTGACAGGGGGCCGGAGGCCGCGCGGACGGGTCGGTCAGGGCAGGATCTTGTCGAGGGCGGCGGGCCCCTCCGCCTCCAGCTTGCGCCGGGCCCATTCCAGGCTCTCCGGGCTGAGGTCCTTGCCGGAGGCGAGCACCAGGTCCTCCGGTGACACATCGGTGCCGGTACGGGTGTGGAGCAGGGCGTCCGGGGTGGCACGGTCCTCGGGCGGCCCGGACGCGTCGGGCTGTGACGTCGGCATGATCTGCTCCTCGGATCCTGATCGGTCTTCGGGCCCGGTGCGGTCATCGGGTCCGCTATCACCATTCAACGCGCGGGCGCGGCGTGCATCCCGAGACGTCCCGCGCGCGGGACGTCCGGTGTCGCACAGGGCCGGAGTACCGCCTCCGGCGGGATGTAACCCTCCCCCCGCCCCCGTCCGCCCGCCGGGATGCCCGGGCGGCCCGGCGGGCGTCTAATGGGGGTATCGAACGACTCGGCCGACAGGGGATAACGAGGGCCATGTCACCCACCCGCGACAGTACAGGGGGCGGGGGGAACGAGACTCCGGGGGGACTGCGACGGCTGGGGGAGTGGTGCGCCCGGCACTTCGTGATCGTCATCGTGGCCTGGCTGGTCGCACTGGTCGCGCTGCAGGTCGTCAACCGCGCCTTCGGCGGCACCTATTCCGACAACTTCTCGCTGCCCGGGGTGCAGTCCCAGCAGGGCCTCGACATCCTCAAGCAGCACGACCCGGCCGCCGGCGGCTACAGCAGCCAGATCGTCCTGCACGACGGACAGAAGCAGCTCACCTCGCTGAGCTCGCAGATGTCCACCACGGTCACGGACCTGCAGAAGCTGCCGCACGTCCTGTCGGCGCAGAACCCGCTCACGGCGGCGGCGTCGTCCTCGCCGAACGTGGGACCGCTGTCCACCGACGGCAAGACCGCCTACATCACGGTCCGTTTCGACGTGCAGCCCTCGACCCTGGGCGACGGCTACCTGCACGGCGTGGACGACTCCGTGAAGCCGCTGCGCTCGGCGGGCGCCGACGTCGAGTACGGCGGACCGCTCGGCGAACTGGCGCGGCCCGCCGCGAACGACCGGGTCAGTGAACTGATCGGCTTCGCGGTGGCGATCGTCGTCCTGCTGATCGGTTTCGGCAGCGTCATCGCCGCCGGCCTGCCCCTGGTGACGGCGCTGATCAGTGTCGTCTGCGGACTCGCCGGGCTCGGGCTGCTCGCCGCCGCGTTCACCTTCGCCACCGTCTCACCGACCCTGGCCACCATGATCGGACTCGGCGTCGGCATCGACTATGCGCTGTTCCTGATCACCCGTCACCGGCAGAACCTCATGAACGGTCGGGATCCGGTGCACTCCGCGGGCCAGGCCACCGCCACCAGCGGCCGCGCGGTGCTCGTCTCCGGCTGCACGGTGATCATCGCCCTGGCCGGTCTGTACGCCTCCGGTGTGTCCTTCATCGGCAAGCTCGGTCTCGCCGCCGCGGTCACGGTCGTCTCCGCCGTGCTCGGCGCGCTGACCCTCGTACCCGCCCTGCTGGGCCTGATCGGCCGCCGGATGGACCGCTTCCGGGTGCGCCGGCCCGTCGCCGAGACGGACGCCGCCGAGGGCGAGACGGCCCAGGGGACCTGGCACCGCTACGCCCAGCGGGTCGAGCGGCGGCCGTGGCACTACCTGGCCGCGGGCGTCACGACCGTCGTGATCCTCGCCATCCCGCTCTTCTCCATCCAGCTCGGCCACATCGGCGACGGCGCCGACCCCACGTCCTTCACCGACCGGCGGGCCTACGACCTGATGACCAACGCCTTCGGCCCCGGGTCCAACGGTCCGCTCACCGTCGTCATCGACCAGACGAAGGCGTCCTCCTCGCAGCGTTCCACCCTCTCCTCCCAGGCCCAGAAGACGCTGAACGCGGTGGCGGGCGCCGCCAAGGTCACCCCGCTGACGCCGACGCAGGACGGGGACCTGCTGCTCTCCACCGTCTACTCCAAGCAGTCCCCGCAGGACGCCGACACCACGGCCCTGACGAACCGCCTGGTCCACGACACGCTGCCGGCCGCCGTGGCCGGCACGCCCGCCAAGGGCTATGTCACCGGGACGACGGCCGCGCAGGTCGACTTCCGCGACGTCGTCGCCGCCCGGCTGCCGCTGATCATCGGGGTGGTCGTCGCCCTGGCCTTCCTGATCATCCTCGCGGTGTTCCGCGGCCTGCTCGTCGCGGTCAAGGCCGCCGTGCTCAACGTCTTGTCGATCGCGGCGTCGTACGGTGTGGTCGTCGCCGTCTTCCAGTGGGGCTGGGGCGGTCCCGCACTCGGCGTCAACGGCAAGGTGCCCATCGAGAGTTACGTCCCGATGATGATGTTCGCGATCATCTTCGGGCTGAGCATGGACTACGAGATCTTCCTGCTGTCCCGCGTGCACGAGGCGTGGATGCGCACCGGCGACGCCAGGGCGTCGGTCGCCCACGCGCTGGAGATCACCGCCCGGGTCATCACCTGCGCGGCACTGATCATGATGAGCGTCTTCGCCGCCTTCATCGTCAGCGACAACATCGTGATCAAGATGATGGGGCTGGGGCTCGCCGTGAGCGTGCTCATCGACGCCTCCGTGGTCCGCCTGCTGATGGTCCCGGCGGTGATGACCCTGCTCGGGCCGCGCGCCTGGTGGACACCGCGCTGGCTCGACAAGATGCTGCCGCACATCGACGCGGAGGGCGACCAGGAGACGCCGGCGGGCGTCAGTGACGCTCCCGAGGCGAGGGCCTCAGGACGAGCATCGTGACGTCGTCGTCGAGGGTCGGGCTGTAGCGGACCAGGTCCGCCCACACCCGCTCGGCGAGCCCGTCCGGACCCTCGTCGCCGTCCGTCCCGTCGACTCCGTCGTCACCGGCGAGGCGCATGAGCCGCTCGGTCAGGGGGTAGAACACGCCGTTGCCGTCCCGGGCCTCCCCGACGCCGTCCGACGCCAGGAAGAGGCGGTCGCCGGGGCGCAGCCGCACGGTGAGTCCGGTGGGCGGCCGGACTCCGGACAGGCCCAGGCCCAGCGGGACGCACGGCGGGACCTCCAGCGCCACGGCCGTGCCCCGGCGCAGCAGGACCGGCGCCGGGTGTCCGCAGGAGACGATCCGCACCGTGTCGGCGTCGGGTGAGAAGTCGAGCAGCACGGCGGTGGCGAACAGCTCGGAGTGCCGTACGTCCGCGGAGTCCACCACCAGCCTGCGGTCGAGGCGTTCGGCCACCGACTCGGGGTCCGGCTGGTCGAGCACCGCCTCCCGGAACGCCCCCAGCAGCGCGGTGACCGTCGCGACGGCGGCCAGCCCGTGACCCCGTACGTCACCCATGGCCACCCGCACGCCGTGCGGCCCCTCCCGCACCTCGAAGAAGTCGCCGCCGACCAGCGTGCCGCGCTGCGCCGCCCGGTACAGGCCCGCGCAGCGCACCGCCCCCACCCGGTCCGGCAGGGGCGGCAGGACGGCGCGCTGCGCGGCCTCCGCGACCGCGCGTTCGGTGACCAGCTGGGCGTCCCGGCGGCTGCGGACGAAGGAGACCCCGACGCTCAGGGCCGCGACGAAGCAGACGGTGAGCAGGTCGGTGTTGCCGGGATCGTTCAGGTGGAAGACGGGCACGGTCAGCGCGGCCAGGACCAGGCCGCCCAGCACCGCGGTCCCGGCGGTCCCGTACGACAGGACGGCCAGCGGCGGGATCGCGCCCAGCAGGAACCCGATGTCGAGCCGGTGTCCCCAGGCCAGCGTGGCGGCGCACACGCCGATCAGGAGGGCGACGGGCAGCGCCCGGATCCACAGCGGCGGCGGGGCGCCGCGCAGCCAGCTCTGCCGGTCGCGGTCGCGCACCGCCGCTCCGCCGCGCTCTCTGCTCACCCCTCCACGCTGCTACGGCCGACCGGTGGCCGCACGCGGGGAGCTGCCTAAACCATCAACCTGTTTGCCTAATGTCTCTAGGCAACCGCATAATCGAGTACGCCGGACGGGAGGACGACGATGGCACGCGTGGGACTGACGACGGAACGCCTGGTGCGGGCGGGGGCGGAGCTGGCCGACGAGGTCGGCTTCGACCAGGTGGCCGTCTCGGCACTCGCCCGCCGGTTCGACGTCAAGGTGGCGAGCCTGTACTCGCACGTCAAGAACTCCCAGGACCTCAGGACGCGGATCGCCCTGCTCGCCCTGGAGGAGCTCGCCGACCGGGGCGGCGCCGCACTGGCCGGCCGGGCCGGCAAGGACGCCCTGACCGCCCTCGGCAACGTCTACCGCGACTACGCCCACGACCATCCCGGCCGCTACGCCGCGACCCGGCTGCGGCTCGACCCGGCGGCGGCCGCGGCAAGCGCCGGCGGCCGACACGCGCAGATGACCCGGGCGATCCTGCGCGGCTACGACCTGACCGAGCCCGACCAGACGCACGCCGTCCGGCTGCTGGGCAGCGTCTTCCACGGCTACGTCACCCTGGAACTCGGCGGCGGGTTCAGCCACAGCGCGCCCGACTCGCAGGAGAGCTGGTCGAGAATCCTCGACGCGCTCGACGCCCTGCTGCGCACCTGGCCGCCCGCGGCCTGACCGGGCCCCCGCACCGACCGCCGTACCCGGCCGTGATGCGCCGCCGCGACGGCCCGCGCGGGCCGCGGTCCGTGACGGCCGGCGACGCCGGATCCGGCCCCGAACCCCTCCGAACGACAGGTTGAGGCCATGCACACCACGGACGACTGGATCACCACGCCCCTCACCGCCGACCTCCTGCGCGGAGCACTCGACGTGGAGCACACCGAGCACGGCATACTCCCGCACCGGCTGCCCGCCCGCGCCCGCGCCCAGTGCGCCGACGAACAGCTCGCCACGGCGGAGTCCCAGCCCTCCGGCGTACGGCTGGTCTTCCGCACCCGGGCCACCGCCCTCGAACTGGACACCATCCCCACCAAGCGGGTCTACGTCGGCGCCCCGCCCCGCCCCGACGGCCGGTACGACCTGCTCGTCGACGGCCGCCTGGCCGGCCGGGCCTCGGTGGCGGGCGGTCACACCCTGACCCTCGACATGAGCACCGGGGCGACGGAGCGCCGGCCGGGCCCGCCCGGCACCCTGCGCTTCACCGGCCTGCCGGAAGGCGTCAAGGACATCGAGATCTGGCTCCCGCACAACGAGAGCACCGAACTCGTCGCGCTGCGCACCGACGCCCCCGTGGAGCCCGCGCCGGAGTCGGGCCGCCGGGTGTGGCTGCACCACGGCAGCTCGATCAGCCACGGCTCCGACGCGGCGGGCCCCACCGAGACCTGGCCCGCGCTCGCCGCCTCCCTCGGCGGCGTGGACCTGATCAACCTGGGACTGGGCGGCAGCGCCCTGCTCGACCCGTTCACCGCCCGCGCCCTGCGCGACACCCCCGCGGACTTGATCAGCCTCAAGCTCGGTATCAACCTGGTGAACGCCGACGTGATGCGCCTGCGCGCGTTCGGCCCCGCCGTCCACGGCTTCCTCGACACCATCCGCGAAGGCCACCCCGACACACCCCTGTTGGTCGTCTCACCGATCCTGTGCCCCATCCACGAGGACACACCCGGCCCGAGCGCCCCGGACCTCACCGGGCTCGGCGACGGACAGCTGAAGTTCGTGGCCATGGGCGACCCGGCGGAGAAGGCGAGCGGGAAACTCACCCTGCGTGTCATCCGGGAGGAGCTGGCCCGGATCGTCCGGCAGCGCGCGGCCGACGACCCCCACCTGCACCACCTCGACGGGCGCGAGCTGTACGGCGAGCGGGAGTTCGCCGAACTGCCCCTGCCCGACCAGCTCCACCCGGACGCCGCCGCCCACCGCCGCATCGGCGAGCACTTCGCCGCGCTGGCCTTCGAGGGCGACGGAGCCTTCGCCGACAGAGCGGTGGCTCCCACCCCTTGATGGTGCGTCAACCGGGCTGTCGGGGGCGCTTGTTAATCACTGGACGCGGCCCCGGCAGGATGCCTAGTCTGTGGCGCCACGCCCCGAGACCGACGGAAGGAGGCGAGTGCCGTGCCGTTCCCCTCGTTCCCGCGCTCCCTCTCCGTCGACCCGGCGTGCACCGTCACCTGACCGGGAGCGCCCCGCAGCACGCATCCCGGAGGAAACCCGTGACCGACCTGGTCATCCGCGCGCTCGACGCGAGCGACGTCTCGCTCTTCGACACCCTGCCTGACCCGCTGGACGCCCGTACGGCACACCGCGCCACCCGGCACCGCCCCGAGTGGAAGCGGGTGGCGCTGCGCGAGGGCCGCGTCGTCGCGCGCGGCGCCTGGTGGGGCGGCCCCGACGACGGCGAACCGCTCGTCCTCAACTGGTTCGACGTGGCGGAGGGCGAGCAGGAGGCGGGCGCCGAACTCCTGCGCTCCGCGCCCTGGCAGGTGGAGGTCGAGATGAACCTGCCGGCCGGCTGGCGCGAGGACCCGTCGCTGCGGGCCGCCGCCGACACCCGCTTCGCCGCCCTGCGGGCCGCCGGGCACCAACTCCTCGTGGAACGCCACCTCTACCGGTGGACTCCCGGACACGGCCTGCCCGAACGGCCCGGCCGCCTGGTCTTCACCCCGGAGCCGGACGACGCGGTGTTCCTCGACGCGCTGCGCCGCATCCACTCCGCCACACTGGACGCCCACGCGCTCGCCGCCATCGAGCAGGGCGGGGTCGAACAGGCCGCCCGGGAGGAACTCGACTTCTTCAACTGGTGCCCCTCGCCCCGGGAGTGGTGGCAGATCGCCCGCACCCCGGACGGAGACCCGGTCGGCATCCACATCCCCGCGCACAACCCCTCGGGCCCCTGTGTCGCCTTCGTCGGGGTGCTGCCGCACCAGCGGGGCCACGGCTACGCCTACGACCTCCTCGCGGAGTGCACCCACCTCCTCGTGGAGCACGGCGCGGAGTTCGTCGCCGGCGCCACCGACCGGGGCAACTTCCCGATGGCCGCCCAGTTCGCCCGGGCCGGCTACCCGGTGGTGCGGGAACGCCTCAACTTCCGTCCCTCCGACGCCGTTCAGGGCATCCGCTAGGCGCACCGCGGGCCCCACCGGCCCGCTGCGCGCCGGGCCCTCGGGACCGGCAGCGCGCGGGCCGTTGGAGACGAACGGCGGCGGTCCGGACCTCCGGACCGCCCCACCTCCGACCCGCCGCTTCTCTTATTTGAGGTTTATCTTCGCCGTCTCGGCGCATTCGGCTTGAGAACGCAATTCCAGATGTTCGAGGAGGAGACGTGGGCATCATTGCCTGGATTCTGATCGGCCTGCTGGCCGGTGCCATCGCCAAGCTGCTGCTGCCCGGCAAGGACCCGGGCGGAATCATCGTCACCATGCTGATCGGTATCGTGGGCGGCCTTCTCGGAGGCTGGCTGGGCAAGGTGATCTTCGGGGTCGACTCGATCGACGGGTTCTTCGACCTGTCGACCTGGGTCGCCGCGATCGTCGGTTCGCTGATCCTGCTCGTGCTCTACCGAGTGGTCACCGGGAACCGTCGTTCCCACCGCCACGCCTGAGGCACCCGCCTCAGCCGGCCTCGCCGTTCAGGGCGAGATCCGCGGAGGCGAGGATCTCCGTGACGCGGAGACCGAACGTGGCGTCACACGAGTGCGGCCGTCCTTCACGGGCGGCCGCACTCAGTGCGTCCACGGCCCGCATCAGCGCCGGTACGGCACCCTGGGCACTCTCCGGAAGCAGCGTCACCCCGGCCTCGCCGCGCAGCTCGACGGCGACCCCCGCCGCCGCGGGCGGTGCCGTCAGACTGAGAGTCACCGTGCTGGACGCGCCACCGTCGTGGTCGAGGACGAGATGGACGGTGTCCCGCGGACCCCGCGCGGCGGCCGTCACCCGTCGTACGTCACCCAGCACCGGCAGGAGCACCGACAGCGCGTGCGGACCCACGTCCCACAGCGCCCCGCTCTCCTGCCGCCAGGGTGAGTCCGCGAACGGGCTGTCACCGGCGAACACCGAACCCAGCCACTGCGCCCGGCCGGTGAACCAGCCCGGCCGGGCCGCCTGTTCGGCGATCCACGCCTCGGCCTCCGGCTGGAAACGGGTGGTGAAGAACACCACCGACGCCACCTCGGCCTCCCGTACCGCCTCGACCACGGACCGCGCCTGCGCGACGGTCGGGGCGAGGGGCTTGTCGAGCAGGAGATGGCAGCCGGCCCGCGCGGCACGCACCGCGAGGGCGGCCTGGACCGCCGGGGGCAGAGCGACGGCGACGGCGTCGACGTCGGCGAACAGGGCGTCGGCGTCGTCGTAGGAGCGGGTGCCGTGCAGTTCGGCCAGTTCCCCGGCGGCCTCCGGGCGGCGGCCCCACACGCCGGCGAAGTCCACCTCCGGGTGCTCGCTCAGAGCGGGTGCGTGAGCCATCCGGGCCCAGGGCCCGGTGCCGAGCAGTCCGATGCGCATGCCGCCGCCTTCCACGCTGCCGAGTCCCCGGACGGCCGTCGCCGCCGGCGCCGTCCGCCCCGCAGCGTTTCACACGCGCCCGGTTCGTGGTCACCCCGGGCACGGGAAGCGGAACAGGCCCCCACATCGGCGGGGGCCTGCGGTCGTACGTCGGCGAATCAGGTGAATCAGGCGGCTCGGTGCCGCGGGACGCCGTGGTCCTTGGACGTGCCGCCGGCCGTGTCCGCTTCCCGTCGCTCCGGTCCGGATCCCGCGTCGGCGCGACCGCCCCGGATCAGGCGCAGATGCCTCTTGCGGACAGCGTGTCTGCGCCGCTCGGACACGGGAGCGAGGAGGCGCTCCTCCAGACGGTCCGTGACCATCAGCAGCGCGGCGAGCAGCGGGAGCAGGAGAACGGCGACGACGACCACGACACACCTCTCGACCGGGTCCGGACATACGGGTGCTCCGGCGGCGGGAGTTCATGGGTGAGGGGTGCGTGAAGAAAAGGTCACATTTCGCCGACATGGGGGCGTCCACCGGCTCGCGCACCCGGCCCTGCCCGCCCCGGCCCGTTCCCTGAGACCGGTGAGATTGCCGGTCCCAGAAGGGCGCCCGGGCGCCGACAGTGGCATCGCCAGCCCAACGGCGGCGGCCCCCGGCCGAGTTCACGGACGTGCCCCTCGCCCCCGTGCACTGCTCCCGGCCGGGTCGCTCAGCCACGACAGAGAGGACGACTCTCCGTGCGACCCCCACACACCGGCGTTGCCCCCCGGCGCTCCAGCAGCACGCACCCCACCGGCCCCTCACCGGCCTCACCCCGTCGGGGCCGCCCGGGCCGTTTCGCGGCCCTGGTGACGGCGCTCGCCGCGGTCGCCGGCCTCGGCACCCTCGCGAGCCCCGGCGCCCACGCGGCGGACAACCCGTACGAGCGCGGCCCGGCCCCCACCACCGCGAGCATCGAGGCACAGCGCGGCCCCTACGCCGTGTCCCAGACGACCGTCTCCTCCGCCGCCGTCACCGGGTTCGGCGGAGGGACCGTGTACTACCCGACCAGCACGAGCGACGGAACCTTCGGTGCGGTCGCCGTCGCACCCGGCTACACCGGCACCCAGTCGTCCGTCTCCTGGCTGGGACCGCGCCTGGCGTCCCAGGGCTTCGTCGTCTTCACCATCGACACCCTCACCACCCTCGACCAGCCCGACTCACGCGGCCGTCAGCTCCTGGCCGCCCTGGACTACCTCACCGACCGCAGCTCGGTGCGCGGCCGCGTCGACAGCAGCCGGCTCGGCGTCATGGGGCACTCGATGGGCGGCGGCGGCAGCCTGGAGGCCGCCAAGTCGCGTCCCTCCCTCCAGGCCGCGATCCCCCTGACCCCGTGGAACACGGACAAGACCTGGCCCGAGATCAGCACCCCCACCCTCATCTTCGGCGCCGACGGCGACACGATCGCCCCCGTCGCCAGCCATGCCGAACCCTTCTACGGCAGTCTGCCCAGCTCCCTCGACCGTGCCTACCTGGAGCTGAACAACGCCACCCACCTCACCCCCATTTCCTCGAACACGACGATCGCCAAGTACAGCGTGTCCTGGCTCAAGCGGTTCATCGACAACGACACCCGCTACGAGCAGTTCCTGTGCCCGCTGCCGCGACCGAGCCTGACGATCGACGAGTACCGGGGCAACTGCCCGCACACGTCCTGACCCACCGGCCCGGAAGGCGCCGGCACGGAACCGAGGCGGTCGCGCGGGAGCGCGCGGCCGCCGTCCGCGTTGTGCCGGCGCACGGCCCCGCCCCGCCCGGACTGGGCGGCCGCACAAGCCGTGCCGCCGCCGGGCCCGCGAAGACGCTGGTGGCACGCCGATCCGGGGTCCCGCACCCGCGGACGCGCGGCTTCCGGGTCGCGTTACGCGCGCGTAACGTCGCGGAATGGCCGCCCACAGGACCGAACCGCCGACGACATCCCGGACGTCCCGGGACGACACGCCTCGACGAGCCGTGACCGCGCTGCTGGACCGGATGGGGACCGGCAGTGCGGTCCTCGTGCTCACCGGCGAACCGGGCCTCGGCCGTACGACACTGCTCGACGAGACCGCACGTCGCTGCACGGCCGGTCCCGTGCTGCGGACCCGGTGCGAGCGACCCGGTCCCGGCCGGCCGTACGACGGGACCCGCGCGCTGGCCCGCGCGGTGGCCGCCCTCACCGCAGACCCGCCCGCCGACCCGCCCGAGCCCGGGGCGGGAGCGGACGCCCTGCTCGCGGCACTGCGGACCGCCGCCGCCGAAGCGCCCCTGCTGGTCTGCGTCGACGACGCGCACCGCTGGGACCCCGCCTCGCGCGCCGTGCTGCGGCACGTCGCCGACCGCCTCCACACGGCCGGACGCGTGGGCCTGATCGTCTCCGTCGCCCGACACGGCCCGCCCGACGCCGAGTTCGCCGGCCTGCCGGCGGCCGAACTGGAACCGCTCGACCCGTCCCGGGCCGCCGCCCTGCTGGACGAGGCCACGGACGACACCATCGCCCCGGGCGTCCGGGACGCGCTCGTGGAGGAGGCCGAGGGCAATCCGGCCCTGCTCCGGGCCCTCGTACGCCGGCTGTCGTCCGCGCAACTGCGCGGCGGGCGGGCGCTGCCGTCGCCCACGGCCGACGCCGACACGCTGGCGACCGTGCTGGGCGAGCCCCTCGCCGTACTCGCGCCCGCCCAGGACGACGTACGGCTGACGGCGGCGGCCGCGCTCCGGGCTACGGAGGACACCGACATCGACGCCGAACTCGTCCTGCGGGCTGTCGGGTTGACGACACCCGGCGCGGCCCCTGAGATCACCGGCCCGGGGTCGCTGTTCCCCGGGCTGAGCCTCGACGGCGGACGTCTGCGCTTCACCAGCCGGCTCCTGCGCAGGGCCGCGTACACGGGAGCGGCCGCCGACCGGCGGCGACGCGCGCACCGCGCGCTCGCGCATCTCCTCGGGGCCCGGGGGGAACGACTGCCCGCGCTGCTGCACCGGGCCTGGTCCCTGCCGGGCCCCGCGGCCGGACCGGCGGCCGAACTGGCGTCCGCCGCGGCCGACGACACGGCCGCGGCCCCGCACCGGCTGCGCTCGGCGGCCTACGCCCGCGCCGCCGAACTGACGGCGGACGGCGCCGCCCGGGCCGGGCGGTACACCGCCGCGGCCGAGCAGGCGCTGCTCGCGGGATGCCCGCACCGGGCGCTACGGCTGCTCGCGCAGGCCCGCACCTGCGCCGCCCCGGCCGCGGTGCACGGGCGCGCCGAACTACTGCGCGGCCGGGCGGAGTTACGGGACGGCCCCGTCGCCGACGCCCACGCCTCCCTGCTGCTCGCCGCGCACCTCCTCGACACCGATCCCGGCACCCACGCCCAGGCCGCCCTCGCCAGGCTCGCGGCCGGCGACGCGGCCTGGTGGGCGGGCGACCGCGAGGCATGCCTCACCGCACTGTCCGAGGGCGGCGCACCCGGCCCGGGGGAGGCGAACGGGACGGCCACCCTGGCCGACGCGGGGGCCAGGCCGATGGCTCGTCCGGCCGGAACTGTCCCCGTGGCGGACGCGTGGGACGGGGTCTCCGGGACGTTTCCGGCGGAGGCCGGGGTGGTCGGTGGGGATGTTGGCGGCGGTGCCGCGTCGGTGGGGCGTACGGACGGAGTCGTCCCCGTGGCGGACGCGTCGGGCGGGGTTCCCGGGACGTTTCCGGCGGGGGTCGCGGGCGGGGACGTCGGTGGCAGCTCCGCGTCGGTGGGGCGTCCGGGCGGAACGGGTCCGGTGGCGGATGCGTTGGGCGGGGTCTCCGGGACGTTTCCGGCGGAGGCCGGGGTCGTCGGTGGGGGTGTTGGTGGCAGCTCCGCGTCGGTGGGGCGTCCGGGCGGAGTCGTCCCCGTGGCGGATGCGTCGGGCGGGGTTCCCGGGACGTTTCCGGCGGGGGTCGGGGTCGCGGGCGGGGACGTCGGCGGCAGCTCCGCGTCGGTGGGGCGGCCGGGCGGAGTCGTCCCCGTGGCGGATGCGTTGGGCGGGGTTCCCGGGACTCTTCCGGTGGGGGCCGCGGTCATGGGTGCGGACGCCGGTCGCAGTGCCGCGTCGGCCGGACCCGGCGTCGTACGGGACTACCGTCTCGGCATGCGGGCCGTGCTGGAGGGGCGGCTCGACCGGGCGGCCGGACCGCTCGGCCGGGTCGTGAGCCGCGCCGCCGGCGAGGACGATCCCGAGCGGCTGCTCCGGTCGGCGTCCGCCGCGCTGGTGCTCGGGCGGATCGGCGCCGCCCGCCGAGCCGGTGCGCACGCGCTCGCGGCGGCCCGCGCCAAAGGGTCGGCCGTCCTCGTACCGCAGGCCCTGGAGTACCTGGCCTACGCGGAACTCCGGGCCGGCCGGCACGCGCAGGCCCGCACACACGCGGAGGAGGGACTGCGCGCCGCGTACGCCACCGGACAGCGGAACACGGCGGCGCACCACCACGCCGTGCTGGCCCTGGCGGCGTCGATCGAGGGACGCACGGACGTCGTCGCGGAGCAGGTGAGGGCCGCGCTGGCCACCGCCCGGCGGCACGGACTGGCCCAGGCCGCCACCCTGGCCATGTGGGCGGCGGCCCGCTCCGACCTGGGCCGTGGCCGTCCCGTCGACGCCGCCGACCGTCTCGGGCCCGAGGTACGGCCAGGCCCCGGCCGCGGTCACTTCGCGGTCTGGATGCTCGCGGCGCCCTGCTTCGTGGAGGCCGCGGTGCTCTCCGGCCGGCCCGGCGACGCCCTGGCGGTCGTGGCGGACCTCGCGGTGTGGGCGGAGTTCGGTGCCGACCCGCAGGCACCCGCCCAGCTCGCCCGCTGCGCGGCCCTGCTGGCCGAGCCGGAGCGGGCCCAAGCCCTGTACGCGCGGGCGCTGGCGCTGCACGAGGCGGCCGGCGGCGACTTCGAACGGGCCCGGACCGCCCTGCTGTACGGCAGGTGGCTGCGGCGGCGCCGCCGGCTGCGCGAGGCCCGGGACCACCTCGGGGCCGCACTCGTCGGCTTCGAACGGTGCGGGGCGGCCGTATGGGCGGAGCAGGCCCGGGGCGAACTCCGGGCGAACGGCACCGCTCCGCTCGTGACGGACGCGGGCTCGCTGCGCCGGCTGACCCCGCAGCAACAGCGGATCGCGCGGTACGTCGCCCAGGGCGCCACCAACCGGGAGGTGGCCCTGAGCCTGGCCGTGAGCACCCGCACGGTCGACTACCACCTTCGGAACATCTTCGCCGTGCTCGGGGTCAGGTCCCGGATGGAACTGGCCCGCATGGTCGAGCAGGCCGAAAAGACCGCTGCACAACCCTAGGGACCGACCGGACGGTATGCCATCCTTCGGGGCAGGACGACTCAGGTGGCAGACACCGCGCGGGCACACGCGGCCGACCGGGCGCCGTACACGGCCCGCGCCGGGGCACCACCGCGAAGCCGAGCTTGGGAGGACCGCGATGCACCCCGCCGTACGGTCACGAACAGCGATCCGCCTCGGACCGGCGCCCGTGCCGCAGCCGCGGACACGGCGCGTGCGGTCGCTGATCGACGCGGACGCCCTGCGGGTGCTGCACCGGGCGGCCCGCGTGCTCCTCCAGGACCTGCCCGAGCTGACCGACCGGCTGCTGGCCGTCCTCCAGGAACAGGAACCCGCCTACCGCGCGGCGGTGGAGAGTGACACCGCCGGCACCTGGCAGGAGGTGCACCGGTCGCTGCGGTACAGCGTGACCTCGCTGCTCGACCCGCGTGGCGCCCGGGACGCCGCCCGCCGCTGCTCGTGGAAGATCGGCGCCACGCGCGCCGAACAGGGGCTGCCGCTGGACGCCCTGCTGCACGCGTTCCGGCTGGGCGGCTCGCTGGTGTGGCAGGGGCTGGTCGAGGAGATCTCCCGGACGGCTCCCGAGGACGTACGCCTCCTCGTCCATGTGGCCGCCGACGTGTGGAACTTCGTCGACGAGCACTGCACCCTCGTCGCGGACGCCTACCGGCAGGTCGAACGGCAGCTGGCCTGGCGGCGCGAGAACCGGGTACGGCTGCTGGCCGCCGCCCTGCTCGACGGCACCAGCCGCATCGCCGACCTGCCGGAGGCGGCCGAGGTGCTGGATTTGCCCGCACAGGGCCGCTACGTCGTCGTCGCGATCGCCGGCGGCCACCCCTCGGGCGGCGCGGGCGCCCGGGCGGCGGTCGTCGCGGACGGTGGACGCGCGCACTGGCACACCGGTGTCGAGGTGGACTACGGGATCCTCCCGGCGGGCGACGGCGACCCGCCCAGACCGCAGCCCGGACCGGCCGGCCTGGCCGCGGGCACCCGGATCGGCGTCGGCAGCGTCGTAGAGGGGCTGGCCGCGGTCGGCGAGGCCCGGCGGCTCGCGGACACCGCGCTGAGCATCTGCCCCGAGGACGGCGGCATCGTCGTCCTCACGGATCACCTCCCCGCGGCCCTGGTGGTGTCGCGCCCCGAACTGGGCAGTGCCCTCGCCGGCCGGGTCCTCGGCCCGCTGCTGGCGCTGGAGCCCGCCGACCGGGAGGTGCTGCTGGACACCCTGGCCATGTGGCTGGCCTGCGACGGATCGGCGCAGCGGGCCGGCGAACGGCTCTACTGCCACCGCAACACGGTCCTGAACCGGCTGCGCCGCTGCGAACAGCTGACCGGACGCTCGCTGGCCCGCCCGTCGGACGTCGTGGAGATCAGCCTCGCCCTGACAGCCCACCGCCTCCTCCCCAACTGACCCCCGGTCCGCCGGCGCTCTCTCCGACGACCGGGCGGCCGGGACGGTCGCCGTCGGGCGGGCCGACGCGCCCGGTCCAACTGCCGCAGCGCGCCTCCCGCGCCCACCGGCTCCCGGCGACAACGCCCGCTCGCGCGCCGGGCCGGCGGTGCGGTCGTCGTTGGGGGGTCCGGTGTGTCGGGGGCAGCGGCGGGAGCGGCCGGGCGGCGGTTCGCCCGCT
>NZ_JBEXCW010000028.1:0-32514 GCF_040605435.1 Streptomyces sp. NPDC005574 | reverse complement strand
GGCATCGCCGGGCGGTCCGGCGTGTCCGGCACAACTGCCGGCGATGGCGAACCGCGCCCACCGGCTCCCGGCGACAACACCCGCTCGCGCGCCGGGCCGGCGGTGCGGTCGTCGTTGGGGGGTCCGGTGTGTCGGGGGCAGCGGCGGGAGCGGCCGGGCGGCGGTTCGCCCGCTCCTGGCGCTCGGGCCCGCTCGCACGGTGCGGGCCGAAGGGGGGCATCGCCGGGCGGTCCGGCGTGTCCGGCACAACTGCCGGCGATGGCGAACCGCGCCCACCGGCTCCCGGCGACAACACCCGCTCGCGCGCCGGACCGGCGGGGCGGTCGTCGTCGGGGGGTCCGGTGTGTCGGGGGCGGCGGGAGCGGCCGGGCGGCGGTTCGCCCGCTCCTGGCGTGCGCGCCCGTTCGCACGGCGCGGGCCGAAGGGGGGCATCGCCGGGCGGTCCGGCGTGTCCGGCACAACTGCCGGCGATGGCGAACCGCGTCCACCGGCTCCCGGCGACAACGCCCGCTCGCGCGCCGGGCCGACGGGGCGGTCCTCGTCGGACGGTCCGGTGTGTCCGGTCCGACTGCCGCAGCGGTGAACCGCGTTCACGGGCTTCCGCCGGTACGCCGGCTCGCGCGGCCGGCCCCTGACGAACGCGGCGGCGATCGGCGGATACGGGAGAGCGCCCGCTCGCGCGGCCGGCCGGGCCGGGCGGGGCGGTCCTGGTCCGGCGGCCTGGCGGCCTGGCGGCCCGGTGGGCAGGCGGCTCGGGCGCAACTGACGCGGCAGCCGGCCTCGCTCGCCCGCTCCTGGCGCTCGCGCGCCTGCCCTGGCGGGTGGCCCGCTGCGGCGGCTCGGCGTCTCCTGCCTGCCCGACCTCGCCCCGAGCCCGTTCACCCCCCGCGTGCCCGCCGCACCCGGGCCGTCGGGAGACCGTCGTCCGGTCGGTCGCGCCCGCCCGCCGCCGACGGCCCGGCCCGGTCGGCCTCTCCCCACCAGCCCCTTGGGCGTCCGCACAGACGCATCGGGTTCGGGTTGGGACGGCGCAGCGAGCCCGTCGTGGGATCTGTACCGGTGCCCGGCGCCCGTGTTGTCGTGAGCTTCCTTTCCCCCCGACGCGCCGTGCCCGCCGGCACGGCCCCGAGGAGCCGCGATGCCCGGAAGACCACCGGACGACGAGTCCGCCCTGCACGTCGAGGGCCTCGACGTGACCTACGGCCGTGCCCTGTCCGCTCTCCGGTCGGTGTCGCTGACCGTCCCGCACGGCGGTGTCGTCACCCTGCTCGGCGCGAACGGCGCCGGCAAGACGACCCTGCTGCGGGCGGTCTCCGGCACGCTGCGCCTGCACCGTGGCAGTGTCACGGCCGGCCGGGTCCGGTACGGCGACACGGTGCTCGACGGCCGGGACCCGGTCGCCGCCGTACGGGCCGGAGTCGTCCAGGTCCCCGAGGGCAGGCGCGTGTTCGCCGGGCTCACGGTCGAGGAGAACCTGCGCAGCGGCGGACTCGGTCTCGGCCGGCGCAGCCCCGCGCTGGTGCGCGAGTCCCGGGACCGGGTGTTCGCCCTGTTCCCCCGGCTCGCCGAACGCACCCGGCAGGCGGCCGGCCTGCTGTCGGGCGGCGAGCAGCAGATGCTGGCCATCGGCCGGGCCCTGATGGCGGCGCCGCGCCTGCTGCTGCTCGACGAGCCGTCGCTGGGCCTCGCACCGCAGATGGTGTACCGGATCGCCGAGGTGATCCGCGAGATCCACGCGCAGGGCACCGCCGTGCTGCTGGTCGAACAGAACGCCGGCATGGCGCTCTCCCTGGCCGACCACGCCTACGTCCTGGAGGTCGGCGAGGTCCGGCTGTCCGGCCCCGCGGACGACCTCGCCCGCACGGACGCGGTACGCCGCCTCTACCTCGGCGAGGAGACCGGGGAAGCGGCCGAGACGGAAGAGTCCGCCGCCGACCACCCGCCCCTCCCCGGACAGGGGGCCGCGTGAACAGCCCGCGACTCCGCCCCCGCCACCCCGCGACCGGCCGGACCGGCCCGCCGCCCGCGCTCCGGGCACAGGACGTCACCGTCCGCTTCGCCGGCCTCACCGCGCTGGACGCCGTGTCCTTCACCGTCGCGCCGGGCTCCGTGCACGCCCTGATCGGGCCCAACGGGGCCGGCAAGTCGACCTGCTTCAACGTCCTGTCGGGCCTGTGCCGGCCGGCCGGCGGCACGGTGCGGCTCGGCGACGACGAGCTGACCCGGCTCGCCCCGCACCGGATCGCCGCCCTCGGCGTGGCCCGCACGTTCCAGAACATCGTCACCACCGGCGGCACGGTCGCCGACAACCTCATGCTCGGCCGGCACGCCCTGTCCCGGGCCGGCTTCGCCGCGAGCGCGCTGCGGCTGCCGGGGGCCGTACGGGAGCAGCGGGACCACCTGGAGCGGGCCCGGGAGATCGCCGAACTCGTCGGCCTGGAGCGCCACTTCGACCGGCCCGTCGGCCTCCTGTCGTACGGCGACCGCAAACGCGTCGAGCTCGCCCGTGCCCTCTGCCTGGAGCCGGCGGTGCTGCTCCTGGACGAACCGGTGGCCGGCATGAACGCGGCCGAACGGGCCCGTACGGCCGACGTCGTCCGGGACGTCCGCGCCCGGCTCGGCCTGTCCGTGCTGCTGGTGGAGCACGACATGGGCCTCGTCATGCGGCTCGCCGACGAGGTCACCGTCCTCGACTTCGGCCGGTCCATCGCCCACGGCACCCCCGACGAGGTCCGCAGGGACCCCGAGGTGCTCCGCGCCTACCTCGGCACCGAGACCCCACGAAAGGACGTGGCATGACCGACGTCCTCGACAACCTCCTCGACGGCCTGGCCCTCGGCAGCGTGTACGCGCTGGTAGCCCTCGGCTTCGTCGTCATCTTCAAGGCGTCGGGCGTACTGAACTTCGCCCACGGCTCCCTGCTCCTGCTCGGCGGCTACCTCACCGCCGTCCTCCACGACGACCTGGGCTTCGCCGGTGCGCTCGCCGTGGCCGCCCTGGCGACCGCGGCCGTGGCCGGCGCCCTGGACCGGCTGCTGCTCCAGCGCGGCGAACAGGACGCGCACGGCGCCCATGTGCAGACCATCGTGACCATCGGCGTCGACATCGTCCTGCTGACCGACCTGTCCCGGCGCATCGGCGGCGACCTGCTGTCCCTGGGCGACCCCTGGGGCGACTCGGTGACCCGTCTCGGCCCGCTGACCGTCGCCGACAGCCGGCTCGCCGCCGTAGCGGTGTCGGCCGTGGTCATCGCCGCGGTGTTCGCCCTCTTCCGGTTCACCGGCTGGGGCCTGTCCCTGCGGGCGTCGGCCGAGGACCCGGAGGCGGCCGCCCTGATGGGCATACGGCAGGCCCGCGTGCGGACCCTCGCCTGGTGCCTGGCCGGCGCGCTGGCCGCCCTGGCCGCCGTCTTCCTCGCCGCGTTCCCGGCCCCCGGACTGGAGCGGACCACCGGGCAGATCGCCCTGAAGGCGTTCCCGGCGGCGATCCTCGGCGGCATGGGATCACCGGGCGGAGCCCTCGCGGGCAGCCTCCTGATCGGTGTGACCGAGGCGCTGGTCGCCGGCTACCAGACCGAACTGCACGTCCTCGGCGAGGGGTTCGGCGACGTCGCGCCGTACGCCGTGATGGTGCTGGTGCTCCTGGTACGGCCCGCCGGGCTGTTCGGCGGCAAGGGAGCGACCCGTGTCTGACCTCGCATCCGGGCGGCCGGCGGTGCGCCGCGCCGCGGTGGCCCTGACCGTCCTCGTCCTGGGCGCCCTGCCCTTCTACCTCGACGCGTTCTGGCTGCGGATCGGCCTGTTCTCCCTGGCGGCCGCCATCGGCGCCGTCGGCCTCGGACTGCTGACCGGCAGCGCCGGCCAACTCTCCCTCGGCCACGCCTTCTTCCTCGCGGTCGGCGCGTACGGCTACGTGTGGCTGGCGGGCGAACCCGGCCCCGCGCTGCCGCCCGCGCTCGCCGCCGTCCTCGCGGTGCTCCTCGCCGGAGCGGTGGGCGGACTGTTCAGTCCCGTCGCGGGCCGGGTCCGCGGCATCTACCTGGGCGTCGCGACGCTCGCGCTGGTCTTCCTCGGCCACCATCTGCTGCTCACCGCGGACTCCGTCACCGGCGGATTCAACGGCCGGTCGGTGCCGCCGCTCACCCTGGGCGGCTTCGGGTTCACCGCCGACGACCCCGAACTCGTCGTGCTGGGCGTGCCGTTCGGCGCCGAGGAACGCCTGTGGTACCTCGGTCTGGCCCTGTTCGCCCTGACCTGGTTCACCGCCCGTGGTCTGCTGCGCGGCCGGCCGGGCAGGGCCCTGACGGCGCTGCGGGACAGCGAGACCGCGGCGGCCGTGATGGGCGTGCACGTGGCCCGCTACCGCTCGGCCGCCTTCGTCACGTCCTCGATGTACGCCGGACTCGCCGGGGTGCTCCTCGCGCTGGCCTTCCGCCGGGTCGTGCCCGACTACTTCGGACTGGCCCTGTCCGTCGACTACCTCGCGATGATCGTGCTCGGCGGACTCGGATCCGTCGCCGGCGCCGCCGCGGGAGCCGTGTTCGTGACCGCGCTGCCCCTGCTGATGACCCGCTACGCCGACCAGTTGCCGCTGGTGACGGCCCCGGGCTCCGGGGACGGCGCGGTCGGCCCGACCGAGGCGGCCCGCTACCTCTACGGCGCCGCGATCGTCCTGGTCCTGCTGTTCGCGCCCGACGGCCTGCACGGTCTGACCCGGCGGGCCCTGGACCGCGTACGGCGCCGCCGGCCCCGTACCCCGCCCCCCGCCCCGACCGCCCCCCGACCACCCGCCGAAGCCGTACGACCCAGGGAGCACACCCCGTGACCACCACGCACCACAGACACCGCACCCAACTCGTCGCAGCCGCGGCCCTGGCCCTGCTGCTGGCGGGCACCGGCTGCAGTTCCAAGGCCGGCAGCCAGGACGGCGGAAGCGGCGCCGACGGCGTCAAGACCGGCCCCGGCGTCACCGACAGGACCATCAGGCTCGGCGCGCTCACCGACCTCACCGGCCCCTACGCCACCCTCGGCAAGAGCATCGTGCAGGCCCAGCAGATGTGGGCCGACGAGACCAACGCCAAGGGCGGCATCTGCGGACGCCGCGTCGAGATCGTCGTCAAGGACCACGGCTACGACGTGCAGAAGGCGGTGACCTCCTACGCCGACATCGCCCCGGACGTGGTCGCCCTGCCGCAGGTCATCGGATCGCCGGTGGTCGCCGCGCTGCTCGACGACATCGAGCGCGACCATCTGCTGACCTTCCCGCAGGCCTGGGCCGCCTCCCTCCTCGGGAAGGACTCCGTCCAGGTCCTGGGCACCACCTACGACGTCGACATGCTCGCCGCCGTCGACTTCCTCACCCGCACCAAGGGGCTGACCAAGGGCGACACCATAGGGCACGTGTACTTCGAGGGCGACTACGGCGCCAACGCGCTGGAGGGCTCGACCTGGGCGGCCGGCCGGGCCGGTGTGAAGGTGGTCGCCCAGAAGATCAAGGCGACGGACACGGACCTGTCCGCACAGGTGTCCGCGCTGCGCAAGGCGAAGGTCAAGGCGATCCTGATCAGCGCCGGCCCCGCCCAGACCGCCTCGCTGGCCGGAGTGGCGGCCTCCCGGGGACTGCGCGTGCCGATCGTCAGCAGCGCCCCGGGGTTCGCGCCGCAGCTCATGAAGACGCCCGCGGGCCCCGCCCTGGACGCCATGCTCAGCGTGGTGAGCGCGGCGCCGGCCGTCAGCTCCGACCTGCCGGGCGTACGGCGCATGGTGGCCGCCTACGCGAAGAAGTTCCCGGGCTCCCCGGTGGACTCCGGTGTCCTGTCCGGCTACAACGCGGCCGAGCTGATGGGCGCCGACCTGAAGAAGGCCTGCGCGGCGGGCAGCCTCGCCCGTGAGGACGTGGTCGCCGCGCACCGGGCGCAGAAGAACGCCGACACCGGACTCGGCAGCCCGCAGGACTTCTCCGACAACTCCCGGCCCGCGAGCCTGGAGACCCGTGTGCTGCGGCCGGACGCGAAGGCGGTCGGCGGCCTGGTGGGGGTGGAGGACGCGCACCGCGCCCCCGGCGTGGAGGAGTACCTGAAGTCCCGCACGTCGTGAGGGCCCGGACGGCCGGCGGGATTCAGCCACGCCGGCACTGAATCCGTTCTTCTTCCTCTATTGGACCTCGGGCGACCGGCGAGCGAGGCTGGGGTGCGTCCGGCGTGCCGCCCGTACGGGGCATGCCGGACGCCAACGGTTCCGCACGACAAGCCGGAAGAGGTCACGAGCACATGCACACTCGCCGCATCGGTGACGTCGACGTCAGTGCCATCGGTCTGGGCGGCATGCCCATGTCCATCGAGGGCCGGCCGGACGAGACCCGCTCCCTCGCCACCATCCACGCCGCGCTCGACGCCGGCGTCACCTTCATCGACACCGCCGACGCCTACCACCGCGACGCCGACGAGGTCGGTCACAACGAGACCCTGATCGCCAAGGCCCTCGCCTCGCACGACCTGGGGCGCGACGTCCTTGTCGCCACCAAGGGCGGCCACCTGCGCCCCGGTGACGGCAGCTGGACGCTGGACGGCAGGCCCGAGCACATCAGGCGGGCCTGCGAGGACTCCCTGCGGCGGCTCGGCGTGGAGGCCATCGGCCTCTACCAGTTCCACCGGCCGGACCCGAAGGTGCCCTACGCCGAGTCGGTCGGCGCGCTGCGGGACCTCCTCGACGAGGGGAAGATCCGGATGGCGGGCATCTCCAACGCCGACCCCGACCGGATCAGGCAGGCCGCCGAGATCCTCGGCGGCCGGCTCGTCTCCGTGCAGAACCAGTTCTCCCCGGCCTTCCGCTCCAGCGAGCCGGAACTGCGCCTGTGCGACGAGCTCGGCATCGCCTTCCTGCCCTGGAGCCCGCTCGGCGGTATCTCCCGGGCGGGTGAACTCGGCTCCTCCTACGCCCCGTTCGCGCGCATCGCGGAAGCACACGGGGTGAGCCCGCAGCGGGTGTGCCTGGCCTGGATGCTGGCCGCCTCACCGGTGGTCGTGCCCATCCCGGGCGCGAGCCGGCCCGAGACGATCCGCGACTCGGCGGCCGCCGCCGAACTCGTGCTCGACGCGGGCGAACTCGCGGAACTGGACGCCGTCTGAGACCTCCCGCACCGCTCCCCGGCGGGACCCGCGGCCCGTCCGCCGCCGGCCCCGCCGGCCGTCGTCGCGTGGCCGGGATCGTTCGTGGACTGGCACCGGCGAAGAACCGGTCCCTAGGATGGACTCCCTGTCCTGCCAGTCCAGTTGGCGCGGCGCGCATCAGGGGGAACGATGACCACCGGCAAGCAGCTGTCCACGTCGATCGACGCCACCGTACCGACGGCCGCCCGGATGTACGACCACTACCTGGGCGGCAAGGACAACTACGCCGCCGACCGGGCGGCGTGCGAGGAACTCGACAAGGTCGTGCCCAGCACGCGTCGGCTGGCCGTCAACAACCGGCGCTTCCTCCAGCGAGCCGTGCGCACGCTGGCGGCGGAGCACGGAATCCGCCAGTTCCTCGACCACGGATCCGGCCTGCCCACGCAGGACAACGTTCACCAGGTCGCCCAGGACATCAACCCCGACACCCACGTGGTCTACGTCGACAACGACCCGATGGTGCTGGTGCACGGCCGGGCCCTGCTGGAGCAGGACGAGCGCACCGCCGTCATCCACGCGGACATGCGCGAGACGGACGCGATCTTCTCGCACCCGGAGACCCGGCGCCTGATCGACTTCTCCCAGCCGGTCGCCGTGCTCTTCAACTCGGTGATGCACTGCATCCCCGACAGCGAGACGGACGGCCCCCTCGCCCTGGCCCGCAGGGTGGCCGACCGGCTGGCCCCCGGCAGCTTCATGCTGATGTGCCAGCTCGTCAGCGAGGACCCCGAGGTCCGCGAGTTCGTCACCGACTTCATGGACCAGGTCACGCAGGGCCACTGGGGGCGGGTCCGGCAGGAGAAGGACGTCGCAGCCCTGTTCGAGGGGCTGGACATCCTCGACCCGGGCCTGGTCGAGGTGTCGACCTGGCGGCCCGACTCCGAGGTGGCGCCCCGTCAGCTCACCCAGGAATGGATCGAGTTCGGCGGCGTCGGCCGTATCCGCTGACCGGCCGCCCTCGCTCCGCCCGCCCCGGCGGACGGGCGGTTCCCCCGGCCCTGACGGCTGTCGAGCCGCTCACGGGCCCGGCTGTCGCGCCGGTCAGGGACGCGGGTAGCGCTGTTCCATCGTCCGGTGCAGCAGGTCCAGGGACTCGCGCGGAGTGAGGGCCTCGTCGGCGAGCCGGTCGAGGGCCACCCGGTACTCCTCGGTCTCGTCGCGGTCCTCCAGGAAGTTGGCGCTCTTGATGTGCTCCAGATAGACGACGTCGGGCAGGTCGAGACCGCCGAACCGCAGATATGTGACCGGGATGGCCGGTGCCGAGGCGTTCGTCACGTCCAACGGCACGATCTGCACGGTCACATGGGAGCGCTCGGCCATCATGACGAGGTGCCCGAGCTGTTCCCGCATGACCTCGCGGCTGCCCAGGACACGCAGCAGCACCGACTCGTCGACGACCGCCCACAGCTGCGGGGCGTCCGTTCGGTGCAGCAACCGGGCCCGTCTGGTGCGCAGTTCCACCCGGCGCCGGACCTCGCTCGCCGGTGCCGACGGCAGACCGCGCCGCACCACCGCCTCGGTGTAGGCGGGGGTCTGCAACAGGCCGGGCACGTACTGGATCTCGAAGGTGCGGATCGCGGCGGCCGCCTCCTGGAGTCCGACCAGCCGGTCGAACCACTCCGGCATCAGCCGCTTGTCGTAGCGCTGCCACCAGCCCGGCTCGCCGGCGCGCTGCAACAGCTTGAGGAGCACCGACGCCTCGTAGTCCTCGGTGCCGTACAGCCGCAGCAGCGCCTGGACGTCGGCCTCCGCGGGGGGCCTGCGGCCCTTGCCCGACTCGATGCGGGAGAGTTTGGCCGCGCTGAACCCGAGGGCGCGCGCCGCCTGGTCCTGGGCGAGCCCGGAGTCCTCGCGGAAGCCCGCCAGTTGGACGCCGACCAGCATCTTCAGCAGCGTCGGCGCGGGTTCGGGGCGCTCCAGGTACGGTTCCAGGCGGGAGATGCGATGCGAATCGGCAGACATCATGACTCCCAGCGGGCCGGCACAGAGACCATTCACCCTAGCGCACGGCGCCGTTTCGACCCCATCCCCCGTGGTAAACAGGGGAGTTGCCCTCCGCTTCAGCCGGGCCGGTGACCGCCGCCGTCACAGCAGATGATCGAACTCGCCGTCCTTGGCGCCGGCGAGGAACGCCGCGACCTCGGCCGGTGTGTAGACGAGTGCGGGACCGTCGGGATCGCGGGAGTTGCGCAGGGCGATGCCTCCGCCGGCCAGGGTGGCCACCTCGACGCAGTTCCCCTCGGCGTTGCTGTGCCGGCTCTTGATCCATCGGGCGTCCAACGAGCTCGCCCGCACTCCGTTCCGCACTGGTGACACTCCCTCTCCTTGCTCTTCACTTCCCCGCCGGGCACTGGGCCCGGCTCGCCGGGGCGGGAGGAGGGCGGCTTCGCCGGCCCCCTCCGCCTCACACGTCAGGCGCGCAATTTCTCGTGCAATTGCACACGAGCGCCTTCAGCGTGGATAATAGCTGCGGCGTCAACCCCCGGGTGGACGCCCCGTATTGACGTCGCATCAGGGAGATGCCGTGTCAGCACCTGTGCACCACACGCTGCGGCCACTGGGCCGGACTGTGTCCGGGGCAGGTGCGGCGACCTGGAACGGCGGGCTCGCGCGACCGCTCCGGCCGGCCGAGCCGGCCGAGCCGTCGCATTCGGGGCCGCCGCAGGGGAGCGGCCCCGTCGAGTCCGCCGCCCTGCGGATCGGCTGCGACCGTGCGGGATTCGCCCGGGCCCGGGCCTTCACCCAGGACACGCTGCGCTGCTGGTCGCTCGGTCACCGCGGGGACGACGCCGTCCTCGTGATCACCGAACTCGCGGCCAACGCCGTGGCGCACGGTGTTCCGCGAGCGCCCCGGGCCGAACCCGAGGTGTGGCTGTGGCTCACGCTCGACCCCGCCCATGTGACGCTCGCCGTCTCCGATCCCGGTGACGCCCCGCTCCCCTCCCGCCCCGCCGACGACTCGCGACTGCGGGAACACGGCCGGGGCCTGTGCATCGTCGACGCCCTCGCGGAGGAGTGGGGCTGGACCCCGCATCCCCCGGACGGCAAGACCGTGTGGGCCAGACTGTCGGCCCTCCCTCCCCCCGTATGACCGCCGCGGAAAGGCCCTTCGCCATGCGCACCGCTCCGACGCACGAGCCGAGCACCGAGCGCACCGACCACGCCACGCCCCAGAAGGGAGTGGCCACGAGCACGCCCCTGATGTCCCTCGGCCAGGTGCCGTGGCAGGAGATCCAGGACTCCACGGGCTGCGCGGCGGCGATCCCGCTGCTGCTGAACGGCGTCGCGTGGGGCGACGCCGTCACCGCCCGGACCGCCCTCGGGGAACTGCGGAAACGCATCTGCCAGTACGGGTTCGTCGTGGAGCAGGCCACCGCGGCGACCGTCCCCTTCCTGTGGGAACTCGCCCAGCTGCCGCACGTGACCTGCCGGGCGGAGATCATCCAGCTGCTGAAGTGCATCGCCGACGCCCGCCAGTGGGAGAGCACCGCGGCCGTCTACCCCAAACTCCTCAACCACCGGGAGAACCACGTGGTGTGGGAGCGGGCCGCCCGCAAGGCGGTGCACGCCCGGCGGGGTGTCCTGCGCCGGCTGCTGGACGAGGAGGACGGCGACATCGCCCGGGCCACCACGGAACTCGCCCGCACCCTGGGGGAGTAGGGCACCCGCCCCGTGGTGTGTACTCCGCGGCCGACCGGGGCAGTAAGCGCTTGCCCCGCCCCCGGTAACCGGAAGGCCACCACCCATGGCGTCGCCGCACGAGAGACCACTCGACCACCGCTACCTGGGCGAACACCCCGTCCGCACGCTCGCCTACCTGCTGCGGGCCGACCGCCGCCGTCTGGCCGGAGCGGTCGTCGTCTTCACCGTCAAGCACAGTCCGGTCTGGCTGCTGCCGCTGATCACCGCGTCCATCATCGACACCGTTGTCCAGCACCAGCCGATCTCCCGGCTCTGGACCAGCACCGGGATCATCCTGTTCATCCTGCTGGTCAACTATCCGCTGCACCTGCTGTACGTCCGTCTGCTGTACGGCAGCGTGCGCCGCATGGGCACCGCCCTGCGGTCCGCCCTGTGCACCCGCATGCAGCAGCTGTCCATCGGCTACCACTCCCGGGTCAGCGCCGGCGTGCTCCAGGCCAAGGTCGTGCGGGACGTGGAGACCGTCGAGACGATGGTGCAGCAGACCGCGGAGACGGGGCTCGGCGCGATCACCGTGCTCGTCGGCGGCCTCGTCATCATCGCCGTGCGCACCCCGGAGTTCGTCCCCCTCTTCGTCGTGGTCGTGCCCGCCGCCGCGCTCGTCGTCGCCCGGCTGCGGGCCAGGCTGCGCACCCACAACGAGCACTTCCGCCAGGAGGTGGAGACCCTGTCGTCCCGGGTGACGGAGATGACCCGGCTCATCCCGGTCACCCGCGCGCACGGCCTGGAGGGCAAGGCGCTGCGCCGCATGGACGGCACACTCAGCCGCCTGCTGACCTCCGGGATGCGCCTCGACCTGGTCAACGGCCGCTTCGGCTCGCTCGCCTGGGTCGTCCTCAACGTGGTCGGCGTCCTGGTGCTGGCCGGTGCGGCGCTCGTCTCGTACTACGGCGTCTGGGGCGTCACCGCCGGCGACGTGGTGATGCTCAGTGCCTTCCTGACCACGCTCACCGGTTCGACCACCACGCTCGCCGGTCTCGCGCCCGTCATCACCAAGGGGCTGGAGTCCGTCCGTTCGGTCGGCGAGGTGCTCCAGGCGCCCGAACTGGAGGACAACGAAGGCAAGGCGGAGCTCACCGCACTGCGCGGCGCGGTCACCTTCGAGGGGGTCGGCCACGCCTACGAGCACGGCGGCCGCCCCGCCGTGAGCGACTTCACGCTGTCCGTCGCCCCGGGGGAGACCGTCGCCCTGGTGGGCGCCTCCGGCGCGGGCAAGTCCACCGTGCTCAACCTCGTCATCGGGTTCATCCGGCCGACGGCGGGCCGGCTGCTGCTCGACGGGACCGACATGAACACCCTCGACCTGCGCACCTACCGCCGGTTCGTGTCGGTGGTGCCGCAGGAGTCGATCCTCTTCGACGGCACCATCCGCGAGAACGTCGCCTACGGCATGGACGACGCCGACGAGGAGACGGTGCGCGCGGCCCTGCGCGACGCCAACGCCCTGGAGTTCGTCGACCGGCTCCCGCAGGGCCTCGACACCCTGGTCGGCGAGCGGGGGGCCAGGCTCTCCGGCGGACAGCGCCAGCGGCTCGCCATCGCCCGCGCCCTGATACGGGACCCGCGGGTGCTGATCCTGGACGAGGCGACCTCGGCGCTGGACACCCGCTCGGAGGCGCTCGTCCAGGAGGCGCTGGCCCGACTGCTGCGGGGCCGGACCACCTTCGTGGTGGCGCACCGGCTGTCCACCGTGCGGGGCGCGGACCGGATCGTGGTGATGGACGACGGACGGATCCGGGAGATCGGCACGCACGAGGAACTGCTGCACCGGGACGGGGCGTACACCGCCCTGCACGGCGGACAGGTCGCCTGAGGCCGGCCGGACACCCGCGCGGTGCCCGCGGTGCGGTACCGGTCTGCCGGTGCGGCAGCGAAGGAATCGCGCCATTCGTGTACGTGTTTGCGGTGATGGTGAATGGTTCCGCCCAGGCCGGGCACACGAAGCGAAACACTAGAGAGGGGCGTTTCGTGCTCGTTCCGGACCCGAAGGTCGTCAGGGAACTTCTGACGCGTTACGCATCGCTGCGGATCGCTCAGGCGCAGCGGGAGAACGTGGCTGTGGCACGTGAACTGGAAGACGTGACCTACACACTGTGTGTGACGATGGGCACTACGAGTCTCCATGAGGCGGTGGCCCGCGCCGACGCGGTGCTCGTCGCCGCGGAGCGGCCGCGGGTCGTCACCGTGTACCCCGTCACCTCGGCGGACTCCGCCAGGGCGACGGACTCGGACGGCGAGAACGACCTGCTGGCCGTGTGACGTACGGGTGGGCGGCCGCGGGATCCGGCCGCCCACGGAGGCGTCGCCCCCGTCAAGTCCCCCGGGGAAAACGCACCCCGCCGTGCGGGGGCCCCTACACTTGACAGTCGTGCCCATGCGCGTGGGCCACGACTCGAAAGGCGCGTGCACGGGTGTTCCAGGATTCCCCCATCTACGACCGGCTCGTCGCGGAGCGCGGCGACATCCCCACTCAGACCCGCAGGGAGGCCGAGCGCGTGACCAGGGAACTGGAGTACGTCATGCGCCCGCTGCGGTCCTTCGGCGGCGCCGCGCCGGCTCCCGAGCGCCAGCCGGCCCCCGGTGCCGGATGGCAGCGGGCGGCCCTGCCGCCGCCCCCGGGACCCCGCTACTGATCCCCGCCCCTTCCGCTGCCCCCTCTGATCCCCGCTCAGGGCACCGTCGTGTTCGCGCCGTTGGCGCGGAGGTCCCGCTCCGGCCCGGGCTCGGCCAGCCACTCGGCGATCCCCCGGGCGATGGGCTGTCCCGTCTCCACCTCGACGAAGCCGAACTGGCCCGACTGGTTGCATTCGAGGAACCACCAGGTCCCGTCGGCGTCCTCGGCGAAGTCGAAGGCCCCGTAGGTGAGTTGGGCCTCGTGGAGGTAAGCGAGGACGGCCGGGGCGATCCGCGGAGGCACCTCCGTGGCCTGCCAGGGCGTGGCGTTCGTGGCGAAACGGACGTCGACCTCCTCCGGGTCCGCGTCCGCGGGAACCGCCTTGCGCGCGGCCAGTAACCGATCGCCCACCACGGTGAGCCGGATGTCGGCCCGCTTGGCCACCCGGCGCTGGAGCAGGGTGGGACCGAACGCGACGGCCGAGAAGTCCGCGTCGGGGGAGACCCGGCTGGTCGGGACGGCCCTCGGCGGATCCTGTGGATGGGCGCCGGAGACCGGCTTGACCACCAGGTCCGGATAGCGCGCCGCGAACTCCCGGGCGGCCTGCGGGAACGTCGTGATCAGCGTCGCCGGCACCGGCAGACCGCAGCGCTGGGCGAGCCGCAGCTGCCAGGGCTTGTGACGGGCCCGGCGGGCCGCGTCGGGGTGGTTCATCCAACGGGCCCGCGAGCCGCGGAGCATGCCGTACAGCGCCTGCCCCGACTCCTCGGTCAGCCAGTCGGAGGGCGCGGCCGCCCGGGAGGCGGCGGGACCCGGCCTGCGCACCCACACGGAGCGCAGGCCGCCGATGCTCACCAGGCGCCCCGAGACGGAGAGATGACCCCGGAACGCGCCGTGCACGTACTCGCCGGACAGGGCGACGCCGCCGGTCAGGTCGGCGGGGTCGAGCCGGACCACCGGGACGGACGACGCGTTCAGATGAACGATCACCATGTCGGCGGTGACGTCCTCTTCACAGGTCAGAATCAACACGGTCATATCGGGCGGTTCCGCGTTCAGTCGTCGAAGTGCGTCTTGGAGCCCGCCGTGGAGGTGGTTGTCCCCAGCTCTCTCAGGAGGGCCTTGTCGCTGGCGGCCGGCCGTCCGTCGAAGAGCACGTTCAACTGCAGCCCGGAGTCGTAGACATATGGCACAACGGCCTCCAACTCCGCTGCCGGACGTGCGTAGTTGAGCGTGAACGGTTGCATCGTTTTCCCCTCGCCGGTGCTGCTTCGGTCAGGCGGACGTCACCCTTCGACCCCGCCCGGTCCGCCGACTTCCTTCGGCTTCCTCAGACTTATACGAATCGAACGGGTGATTGGTTTCCTTACTCTCCGTGATCAGAGTCGGTCCAGCTCCTCGCCGGTCCGGTCTGCGGACGGCCCGCGCATGGAGCGCAGGGCGAGAAGCAGTACACCGATGTCGTCCAAATAGATGGGGTCGGGCAGCAGATCCGTCGGCAGCACGAAGTAGAGCAGAGCACCCCAGAACACCCAGCGCGGTCCGGTGGGAAGTCCGGCCCGCCGCAGTCCGCGGCGGGCCCGGACGAGTCGTACGAACAGGCCGATCGCCACGGCCAGTACGAGTGCCGCGACGATCGCTACGACGACGATCAGCGCTGTGGTCGAATCCATGGCGGCCCTCCCTCTGCCCGGTGCGCCACGCAGCGGGCGCTGGTACTCGGATTCCCGCTGGGCGCGCCGGCAGGCACTCATACGCCTGGATCACCCGAGTGGCGTGCGCGATACCGGTGTTCGGCCCGGGTCCCGGCGCCTCCCACGGTGCGGCCGCCGCCCACGGTCCGGTTCCGACCGCCGGCGCGGCCCGACCGCCGGTCAGGACCCAATGGCCCGTCTGGAGCCGATGGCCGGTCGGGACCCGATGGCCGGTCGGGACCCGATGGCCGGTCGGGCCCCGTCCGGCGGTCCGGTCCCCAGCCGCGGTTCCGTTCCCGTTCGCGGTCCGGACGCCGCCCACGGCCCGCTCCCTCCCGCCCCCCGATCCGGCCTCCCACGCCGGTCGGGTGGCCGGGGACGGTCGGGCGTTCGTGCGGGCTCGGCTCCCGCCCCCGGGCCTGGCGGTTCCGCCCGCCCGGCGCCGTACGGCGCTCCGTCCGACCGCAGCGGTCCGGTCACAGCCGGTGACGCCTCTACCCCTACCGGCGGTTCGGCCGACTCGCCCCCCGGCGAACCGTCGAGCGGTCCGTTCGGTGATCCTGTCGGGGAGTTGGTGCGGGCCGTCGTGGTCGATCGGCCGTGGGAGGACATCGTCCGGCTCGTCACCCTGCTGGAGGAGTCACCCCAGTACGCGCGGGTCACCGGCGCCGCCCTGCGCGCGGCCGGAGTGAACCGGTCGGTGGAGGACGTGACCTGGCCGGCCGAGCTGCTGACCCGGCCCCCGCGCGCGACGCCGGCAGCGCCGAGGAGGCGTTGCGCGCGGCGGCCGAACACCGCCCGGTGGCCGACGTGACGCGGCTGCTGACGCTGCGGGACCGCACACCGCTGGAACCCCGCTGCGGGCAGGAGGTGCTGCGGGCGGCCGCCGCGGGACGACCCGTGGAGGCCTCGTCGAGCTGATCGGCCGGCTGGCCGAGGAACGGCGGGAGCAAACGGACCCGGTGGACCCGGAGACGGCCCGACAGCCGCACCCGGAGCGGGAGTCGGCGTCGGAATCCGGCCCGGCGGCGACCAGCGCCCCGCCGGCCCGCCCGGACCTCGTGCCCTCGGCCACCCGGCCCGCGTCCTGGCCGGCCCGTCTCACCGCGGCGGCACTGATCGGCCGCGCGCTGCTCTGCCGGCCGTCACACCGGGACGGCGCGTCCCCGCGCGTCTACGGCTTCGCCCTCGCCGTCTGCGCACTGTGCGCGCTCCTGGCGCCGCTGCCGATGGTGCGCCCCGTCCTGCCGGTGCTCGTGCCGGCGATCCCGGTGCCGTCCGGGCCGGCCGCAATCCGGCTGTTCCAGGGCGAGTTGCGCTCGCGTGGCCTCTCCCGCGCCCTGGACCCGGCCCTCGCAGCGGGCTGGATCACCGGTACGGCCGCGCTCGCCACGCCGGCCGCGCTCACGGCCCTGTTCGCGCGTCCGGCGGCCCAGCCCGCGGGCCGAATCGCCGCGGTGCGACCCCAGGCGAGGGCCGGCCGCGGGGCGGACTGATCCCTGCCGGGCGGTCGTCCCTCACCCGACGCCCGTCGACCGGCCGGTCCGGCCGGCCAGAGCGGCCAGTACCCGGTCGGGGGTGAGGGGCAGTTCGCGGACGCGGACACCGGTGGCGTGGTGCACGGCGTTGCCGATGGCGGCGGCCGTGCCCACGATGCCGATCTCGCCGATCCCCTTGCTGCCCATCGGGTTGAGGTGGGGGTCGTCCTCGTCTATCCAGTGCGCCTCGATGTCGGGTACGTCGGCGTGCGCCGGCACGTGGTAAGAGGCCAGGTCGCTCTCCACGAAGTCGCCGAACGCCGCGTCCATCGTGCTGCCCTCGGTGAGCGCCATGCCCAGGCCCATCGTCATGCCGCCGACGAACTGGGAGCGCGCGGTGCGGGAGTTGAGGATGTGCCCGGCCGCGAACACCCCCAGCAGACGCCGGACACGGGTCTCGCCCGTCACCGTGTCGACGGCGACCTCGGCGAAGTGCGCCCCGAAGGCGTGCCGCGCCCAGGGGCTCTCGGCGTCCGCCCGTCCGGTGGTGTCGGCCCGGACGGTGACAACCTCCTCCGGCAGCGGTCCGGGCCGCTCGGCCAGGCGTTCCACGAGCTGGGCGCACGCGTCGTGCACCGCCCACCCCCAGGACGCGGTGCCCGAGGACCCGCCGGCCACCGAGGCCCGGGGCAGCTCGCTGCTGCCGACCTCGGTCCTGACCCGCGCCAGGGGCGCGCCGAGGGCGTCGGCGGCGATCTGCGCGAGGACGGTACGCGCGCCCGTGCCGATGTCGGCGGCGTTCACCCGGACCACGAACGACCCGTCGGGCAGCGCCTGCGCGGTCGCCGTGCAGGGCTGCACCAGGACGGGGTAGGTGGCGGCGGCCACCCCGGACCCGACGAGCAGGGGCCCCTCGGTCCGGGAGCCCGGCCGGGGGTCGCGCCCGGACCAGTCGAAGCGCCGGGCGCCCTCGCGCAGACACTCCACCAGATGCCGGCTGCTGAACGGCCTGCCGCTGTCGGGCTCGGAGCCGGGTTCGTTGACGACCCGCAACTCCACCGGGTCCATGCCGAGTTCGCCGGCGAGTTCGTCCATGGCCGACTCCAGGGCGTACATCCCAGGCGCCTCGCCGGGGGCCCGCATCCAGGACGGCGTGGGCACGTCCAGCGCGGCGACGCGGTGCAGCGTACGGCTGTTGGGCGCGGTGTACATGACGCGGGCCGGGGTGGCCGCCTGCTCCACGAACTCCTTGACGCGGGAGGTGTGGGTGACGACCTCGTGGACCACGCTGGTGAGATGCCCGTCGGCGGACGCCCCGAGCCGCACCCGGTGCAGGGTCGGCGCGCGGTGTCCGACGGTGGCCGGCATGAGACGGCGGTGCAGGGCGACGGTGACCGGCCGCCCGGTCAGCCGTGCGGCGAGCGCGGCGAGCACGACGTCGGGGCGGGGCGTGCCCTTGGACCCGAAGCCGCCGCCGACGTGCTCGGCCCGGACCGTCACCTGCTCCGGCGGCAGGTCGAACAGCCCGGCCAGCACGGTCTGGACGACGGAGGAACCCTGGCTGGAGGTCTGCACGGTCAGCCGGTCGCCGTCCCAGTGGGCGGTGGAGGCGTGCGGCTCCATCGGGTGGTTGTGCAGGGGCGGCACCCGGTAGTCCACGTCGACCCGGACCGCCGACGAGCCGAACGCGGCCTCGGGATCCCCGTGTTCGGTGCGGGCCGGGTACCCGCCGTTGGCCTCCTCGGGGACGTACGCCCCCGGATGGGTGTCGGTCAGCGTGACGTCGTGTTCCTCCACGTCGTACTCGACGCGGACCGCGACGGCGCCGGCCCGGGCGGCCTCCGGGCTCTCGCCCACCACCAGCGCCACGAACCAACCCCGGTGCGGCACCGACGGGTTCTGCAGCAGGAGCAGGGTGGGATCGTCCGCCTCGCCCAGCCGCGGCGCGTTCTCGTGCGTCAGTACGGCGAGGACACCCGGCATGGCCAGGGCGGCCGTCGAGTCGATCCCGGTGACGTGTCCCCGGGCGACCGTGGCGGGCACCGGCCAGGCGTGCGCCCGGCCCGGAGGGTGGTACTCGGCGGCGTAGCGGGCGGTGCCGGTGACCTTGGCCCGTCCCTCCCTGCGCTCGACGGGGGCGCCGACGGCGGTGGTGCCGGCCATGAAGTCCTCCTCGGAATACCGGTTCAGGTCCTGGCGGCGGCGGTGAGCCGGGTCAGGACGTCCAGGGCGAGCCCGCGGGCCAGGGGCACCTTGTAGGCGTTGTCCCGCAGGGGGCGGGCCGCGGCCAGTTCCAGGTCGACGGCGTGGGCGAAGGCGGCGGCGGTGGGCGCCGCGCCGACCAGTGCCTCCTCGGCCCGGCGGGCCCGCCAGGGCCGGTGCGCCAGCGCGCCGAACGCGATCCCGGCCTGGGTCACGACGCCGCCCCGCACCCGCACCACGGCCGCCACGGACGCGAGGGCGAAGGCGTACGACGCCCGGTCGCGGGCCTTGCGGTACAGGGACGGCACGCCGCCGGTCTCCGCCGGGAGCAGCACCCCGGTGACCAGTTCCCCCGGCCGGATCTCGGTGTCCCGCTCCGGCCGGTCCCCGGGCAGCCGGTGGAAGTCGGCGGCCGGGACGCTCCGGGCGCCCTCGTCGCCGTGGAGCTCGATCCGCGCGTCGAGGGCGGCCAGGGCCACGGCCATGTCCGAGGGGTGGGTGGCGACGCAGTGCTCGGAGTGCCCGAGGACCGCGTGGTCGCGGTGGACGCCGTCCAGGGCGCCGCAGCCGCTGCCCGGCTCCCGTTTGTTGCACGGTTTGGAGACGTCCTGGAAGTAGGGGCAGCGGGTGCGCTGAAGGAGGTTGCCACCCGTGGTCGCCGCGTTGCGCAGCTGTCCGGACGCGCCCGCGAGCAGGGCCTGGGACAGCGCGGGATAGCGGTCGCGGACGCGTGGGTGCGCCGCGAGGTCGCTGTTGCGGACCAGGGCGCCGACGCGCAGCGAGCCGTCGGGCAGTTCCTCGACCTGGTCCAGCGGGAGGCGGCTGACGTCGATGAGGGCGGCCGGCCGTTCGACCCCGAGCTTCATCAGGTCGACGAGGTTGGTGCCGCCGCCGAGATAGCGGGCGCCGGGGCGGGAGGCGAAGGCGTCGGTGGCCTCGGCAACGGTCCCTGCGCGTACGTATTCGAAGGGCTTCACCGGATCACGTCCTCGACGGCCTCGGCGATGCGCGGATAGGCGCCGCAGCGGCAGAGGTTGCCGCTGAGCCGCTCGCGGATCTCCTCCCGGTCCAGTGGCACCGGCCGGCCGGAGGGCGCGGCCGGGTCGGTGACGTGCGAGGGATGACCGGCGGCGGCCTCGGCGAGCGCGCCGATCGCGGAGCAGATCTGCCCGGGGGTGCAGTACCCGCACTGGAAGGCGTCGCGGTCCACGAACGCCTGCTGGAGCGGGTGCAGCGACTCCCCGTCGGCGGCGAGGCCCTCCACGGTCGTGATGTCGCAGCCGTCCAGGCCGACCGCGAGCAGCAGGCAGCTGTTGACCCGCCGCCCGTCGACCAGCACCGTGCAGGCGCCGCACTGGCCCTGGTCGCAGCCCTTCTTCGCGCCGTACAGGTCGAGGTCCTCCCGCAGGACGTCCAGCAGGACCCGCCGGTGGTCGACGTCCAGCGTGTGCGGCTTGCCGTTGACCCGCAGCGTCGTCTCGGAGCGGTGGCGGATGGCGGCGGTGCCCTGGGGACCGTCGTCGCGGTGGTTGGTGCCCATGTCGTGGATGCCCTTCCGGGACGGGCCGTGATGCCGTGCCCTCCGCGTATCCACACAGCGGCACCTGACACGTCCGGACCCGCTCCCACGGCTGCGGCACCCGTGATCGCTCAGCGAAGGGACGGCCGCCGGGACCGGACGTCGACGCCGCGCGACCGGGAGGCCGGGACCGGACGCCCGCGCCGCGCGACCGGGGGATCAGGGGCCGGATGTCCCGTGCGAGCCGTCGGCGCCGCTCTCCTCGGACGCGGGGCGCAGCGCCTTCGGGGCGCCCCGCAGGCGTTCGAAGGTGCGGGTCAGCTGCTGGAGCGGGGAGCCGGCCTGCGCAGCGGACGGTTCCCGCCGCCGCTCGGCCGGGGCGGGCGGGAGGGCGGCGGCCGACTCCCGGTAGACGGCCAGTGCTTCGCCCGCCCGCTCGGCCGCCTCCCGGTACAGGTCACGGGACGTGGTCATCGCGTCGAGCGCCTCCGCGTACATCGCCACGAGGGCGCGTTCGCGGTCGAGTTCCTCCTGGAGCGTCAGCAGGTGCCAGTTCTCCCGCAGGGCTGTGAGGGCCTCGGCGGCCTCGTCCGGCAGGGGCCTGGGCAGGGCGGCGTAACGGGTCACCGCGTCGAGGAGTTCGACGGGCTCCGAGCCGTCCAGGAAGACACTGCGCACGGAGAAGTCCTGCTCGCCGGAGCCGGTCGGAGGCGTCGTCGTCGGCAGCACCACCGCACCGCCGCGCGGCACCTGCACCCCCACGTCCCGCAGGGCGTAGTTCACCACCCGGAACTGGTGCGGTGCCGCCCGGTGCTCGACGACCCGGTGGCGCAGTCCGGGCGGCAGCAGCCGGGCCAGCGGGCGGCGGCCCCGCTCGTCGGGGGTCATGGCCTCGTGCACGACGACATGGATGTTCCAGCTGCTCCGCACGGCGTTCCTGAGCAGCCGCTTGACCTCCTTGTCGTCCTCGGGAAGGAGGTTGAGTTCCCGCAGCCGTGCCCCGGTCGCCGGCTCCCGGTCCCACACGACGTCGGCGGACTCGGGCCAGAACACGGTGGCGGGTGAGAGCCAGCGCGGGTCCCAGGGCTGCTCCGCCTCCGCCGCCAGTACCCAGTCGCGTCCCTCGCCCGCGTCGGGCCGCAGCGCGAGCCGGGCCCGGACGGTCACCCCCTCGGGGACCAGCCAGCGGGCTTCGAAGACCCGTGTGCCGCCGGTCTCCGCCTCGGGCAGTTCCAGGTGGTCGACGATGGTCCCGTCGTTCTTGAGCTGCTGAAGCCGGCGTCGCAGGGCGTCCTCGGCGGCGGGCCCGGTGTGACGGCCGCGGGCCGGCCAGACCGTGGGGGGAACGGTGGCGGGGGTGCTGGGAGCGCTTGGCATGAGTCCATCTGTGAGCAGGGGCAGGTGAGGGTGCCAGTATCGTCGCCGTTCCCCCGGGCGACCGCACCGGGGGTGGGCCGTCCGCTCGCCGCGGGCGTGCGCCGCGCGCGGGGTGTGCGGGGTTCACGCCGGCCGGGCCCCGCACACGTGTACCCCTGACGGCGGCGGTCGGCCACAATGGCGCCTCGAACGGGGCTCGCCCACCATCCGCACAGGGGCGGGCCCTGTTCACCGACGTGCCGGCGGGACGTACGGGCGTGGACGTTCTTGCGGCGGGTGAACGTGCCGAGCTTGTTCTCGTCGAGGCACTCCACGGTGGCCCAGGTCACCGTGGACGTGCGGGTCGGCGTGGAAGGTGACGCCGGACGGACCGCTCGCCTTCTCGCCCTCGGTCCGGAAGCTGAAGCCGTCGCCGTCGCAGTGGGCCAGGCGAAACGTCTTCGGCTCGGTCGATCAGCCGTTCCGACGCCGACCGGACGCGTCGTCCCGCGGACCGGCCTCGGCCGGCCGCCGCCTCCGTCGCCGCGAGGCCGTGTCGCGGCGGACAACGGGGGAATCCGCCCTGTCATGGAGGCGGTGCGATGACGACAACCTACGTACGACGCCTGGCCGTTGCGCTCGCGGTGCTGCCGCTGGTGGGCGCGTGCGGTGGCGGCGGCGACTCGGACCCGGCCGGGGACGACGGGCCGGTCGGACGGGCGGGAACCCGGCTGGTGATCACCACCGACAACGGGGTGCGGCTGCGGCCCGCCGACGGCGACCGGGTCGACGTGCAACGAGGTGTGGGCCACCACTTCACGCACGACGGCGACACCTGGGTGATGGACCTGTCCTGCGCCCGGCACGACGAGCACGACGACGGGTGCCCCCGCATGCCCGAGGTGGACGTCCCGTCCGGTACGAGCGTCACGGTCACCGCCCGCAACGCGGGCATCGACGCGGCCGGGGTGTCCGGCGCGCTGGACCTGACGACGGTCAACGGTGACGTGACGGTGACCCGGGCCGGCGACGAAGACGCCACGGTACGGCTGTCCACCCGCAACGGCTCGGTGCGGGCGGTGGCTCTCAGGGCCGGGGCGCTGCACGCCGGCACGGTCAACGGTGACGTGGTGCTCACCTGCGCCACGCCGCCCACCGGCGTCAGCGCGCTGACCACCAACGGCTCGGTGAGTGTCCTCGTCCCGCGCGACGCGCCCGCCTACCGCGTGACGGCGCGGACCGACAACGGCCGCCCCTCCGTCACCCTGCCCACGGACGGGGCAGGCGACGACCGCACGATGACGCTCACCACCGTCAACGGAGACGTCGGCGCGGGCCTGGTGAGCGCGGCCGCGTCCGGCTGAGGGCGACGGACCACCGGCGGGGGAACCACCTGACAGCGCCCGGCGGGCGGCGGGCGCCGGGACGACCGGCACACGGGGAGGCGTGCGGACCCGGGGAAGGTCCCGGGGCCGCCCGCCTCACCGTGGTTCCGATCGTCGTGGAGCGCCGTCCTACGCGCCGCTCTCCCGGAGCATGTCCTCGCGCTCGACGAGCTTGACGCGCTCGCGGCCCTGCGGCTCGCCCAGCGCCTTCTCGGCGGCGTCCAGGCGGTACCAGCCCTCCCAGGTGGTGAACCGGACGTTCCGCTCGGCGAGGAACGCGTCCACGGCCTCCGGCTCGGGCGACGCCGGGGTCAGCAGACGCCCGTTCACGTGGTCGTCCAGCAGGTTGGCCACGGTCTCGTTCGCGTCGCCCTTGGTGTGACCGATCAGGCCGACCGGGCCGCGCCGGATCCAGCCGGTGACGTACGTGGAGCTCAGGTGCTCGCCGTTCTCCTGGACGACCCGGCCGCCGGCGTCCGGGACGGTGCCGGAGTCGAGGTCCCAGGGCAGCTTGGGGAGCTTGTCGGACAGGTAGCCGACGGCGCGGTAGACCGCGCTGACGTCCCAGTCCTTGAACTCGCCGGTGCCCTTGACGTTGCCGGTGCCGTCGAGGGCGGTGCGCTCGGTGCGCAGGCCGACCACCCTGCCGTCCTCGCCGAGGATCTCCGTCGGCGACTCGAAGAAGTGCAGGAACAGCTTGTGCGGCCGGTCCCCGACATCGCGGATGGCCCACTTCTCCAGGGTCTTGGCGACCATGTCGGCCTGCTTGTTGCCGCGCCGCGTCTCGATCGAGCCCGCGTCGTAGTCGATGTCCTCGGGGTCGACGACGACCTCGATGGTGGGGGAGTGGTCCAGCTCCCGCAGCTCCATCGGGCTGAACTTCGCCTGGGCGGGACCGCGGCGGCCGAACACGTGGACTTCCAGGGCCTTGTTGGCCTTGAGGCCCTCGTACACGTTCGGCGGGATCTCGGTCGGCAGCAGTTCGTCGGCCGTCTTCGCCAGGATGCGGGCCACGTCCAGGGCGACGTTGCCGACACCGAGGACGGCGACCTTCTCCGCCTCGAGCGGCCAGCTGCGCGGCACGTCCGGGTGGCCGTCGTACCAGGAGACGAAGTCGGCCGCGCCGTAGGAGCCGTCGAGTTCCACGCCGGGCACGGACAGCGCGCGGTCGGCGGTCGCGCCCGTGGAGAAGATCACGGCGTCGTAGAACGCGCGCAGGTCGTCGAGGCTGATGTCGCCCGGGTAGTCGACGTTTCCGAAGAGGCGGACCTGCGGCTTGTCGAGCACCTGGTGCAGGGCGCTGACGATGCCCTTGATCCGCGGGTGGTCGGGGGCGACGCCGTAGCGGATCAGTCCGAACGGGGCCGGCATGCGCTCGAAGAGGTCGATGGACACGCCGGGTTCGGCGGCCACCTCGGACTTGAGCAGGGCGTCCGCGGCGTAGATCCCGGCGGGGCCGGCTCCGACGATGGCGACCCGCAGGGGGCGGGGCATGATCAGGTTCCCTTCGAGCGGTGACAACGCGTCTCGCCGGGAAGCCTAAACTAAGGCAATCCTAAGTTGGTACGTGGGTCCGGTCTATGAGCTCATAAGTCCAGTTTATGGGTGACCTGACGGGGATGCTCCGGGCAGCGGCTGCTCCGCCCAGATGACCTTGCCCGCGGGCGTGTACCGGGTGCCCCAGCGTTCGGAGAGCTGCGCCACCAGGAACAGCCCCCTTCCGCCCTCGTCCGTCATCGCCGCGTGGCGCAGGTGCGGGGAGGTGCTGCTGCTGTCGAACACCTCGCAGACCAGGCCGCGGTCGAAGAGCACCCGCACCTGCACGGAGTCCCCGCCGTAGCGGATCGCGTTGGTGACCAGCTCGCTGAGGATCAGTTCCGTGGTGAACGACAGGTCGTCCAGACCCCACCGGGCCAGCTGCCGGGTGACCAGGGAGCGGACCTCCCCGACGGCCGCCGGCTCGGACGGCACCCGCCACTCGGCGACCCGGTCGGCGGGCAGCGCCCGGGTGCGCGCGACGATCAGCGCCACGTCGTCGCTCGGGCGGGCCGGCAGCCGGGAGTCGAGGACGGCCCGGCAGGTGTCCTCGGGCGACTGCCCCGCCCGCTCCAGGGCGCCGCGCAGCAGGTCGAGCCCCACGTCGATGTCCCGTTCTCGGTCCTCGACGAGCCCGTCCGTGTACAGGACCAGCCTGCTGCCCTCCTCGAGTTCGAGGTCGACCGTCTCGAAGGGCAGGCCCCCGAGGCCCAGCGGCGGGCCGACCGGCACCTCGGGGAAGTCCACGCTGCCGTCCGGCCTGATCACCGCCGGCGGCGGGTGGCCGGCGCGGGCCACCGTGCACAGCCGCGACACCGGATCGTAGATCGCGTACAGGCAGGTCGCGCCGGTGACCGGGGCGGTGCCGCCGTCCACCGTCTCGTCCTGGTCGATGCGGGCGACCAACTCGTCCAGCAGGGCGAGCAGTTCGTCGGGCGGCAGGTCCAGGGCGGAGAAGTTGTGCACGGCCGTCCGCAGCCGCCCCATGGTCGCCGCGGCCAGCAGACCGTGTCCGACCACGTCGCCGACCACCAGCGCGACCCTGGCGCCGGACAGCGGCAGCACGTCGAACCAGTCGCCGCCCACCCCCTCCTGCGCCGGCAGGTAGCGGTAGGCGATCTCCAGGGCGTTCTGGCCGGGCAGGCTGCGCGGCAGCAGACTGCGCTGGAGCGTCACCGCCATGTTGTGCTCGCGCGTGTAGCGGCGGGCGTTGTCGATGGAGACCGCGGCCCGGGTGACCAGCTCCTCGGCGAGGGCCAGTTCGTCGGTGTCGAACGGCTCGTCCTTCTCGGAGCGCCAGAAGCTGACCACGCCCAGCACCTGGCTGCCCGCGCGCAGCGGCACCGCGATCAGCGAGTGGATGCCGTACGCCACCACCTGCGCGGACCGTTCCAGGTCCTGGGCGCGCCAGCCGGGTGCCCGGCCCAGCCGCGGTTCGACGACGGGCCGGCCGGAGTCGAGGCTGCGGGCCTGCGGGGAGGTCCCGACGAGCGTGATGAGCTGGCCCACCGGATACAGCGGGGCGTCCTTGCGGATCCCGCTCACCGCCGCCCGGACCACCGACCCCGTCATCTCCGGCTGCCCGCCGCTGAGCACGGCGTCGAACAGGTCCACGGTGGCGAAGTCCGCGAAGCGGGGCACCGCCAGCTCGGCCAGTTCCTCGGCGGTGCGGGTCACGTCCAGGCTCGTGCCGATGGCCACACCGGCGTCGTAGAGCATGTTGAGGCGTTCCCGTGCCGTCTCGGCGCGGCCGGACAGGGCCCGCAGCTCCGTCGAGTCGCGCAGCGTGGCGACGCTTCCGGGCGGGCCGCCCTGGCTGTCCGTGCTGCGCTGGTTGACCGCCAGCAGCCGGTCCTTGACCAGGTGGACCTCGTCGGTGGCGACCCGGCCCGAGGTGAGCAGGGCCGTCATGTCGGGGGTGAGGCCGAGCTTCAGGACGTGGCGTCCCTCGGCGTCCGCGGGCAGGTCGAGCAGGCGGTGCGCCTCGTCGTTGGCGAGCAGCAGCAGGCCCTCACCGCCGACGATGAGCACCCCCTCGCGGACGGCGTGCAGCACCGCGTCGTGGTGCTCGTACATGCGGGTCATCTCGTGCGGGCCCAGCCCGTGCGTCTGGCGCAGCAGCCGTCTGCTCACCAGCGCCGTTCCGGCGAGGGCCAGGGCGAGGGCCGCCGCGGCGGCGCCCAGGAGCAGCGGCAGCTGGCGGTTGGCCGCGCCGCCCACGTTGTCCAGGGTCACCCCGGCCGAGACGAGCCCCACGACCTTCCCGTCGGGGTCCTTGATGGGCACCACCGCCTGCACCAGCGGGCCGATGGTGCCCGTGATCTGCTCGGTCACCACGCCGCCGGCCAGCGCGGGCCCGATGGTCCCGACGAACTTCTTCCCGATGCGGTTGGGCTTGGGGTGGCTGTAGCGGATGCCGTCGGTGTTCATGACGACGATGAAGTCCACCCCCGTCGCCTTGCGGGCCGCCTCGGCGCGTGGTTGCAGCACCGCGCTGGGGTTGGGGGCCTTCAGCGCCTCGCGGGTGCCCGGCGCCTCGGCGAACGCCTCCGCCACCGCGACGGAACGGTTGCGGGCCTCCTGCGTGCTGTCGTGCCGGCTCTGCAGCACCAGCGCCGCCACCGCGGCCATCACGAGCAGCAGCACGATCACCACTTGCAGGACGAACACCTGCCCGGCGACGCTGCGCCCGCCGAGCGCGGACCGCACCCCGGCGCCGGGGCCTCGCGGCGGCCCGGCCGCGTCCCTGTGCGCGCGCATGGACAGACCGACCGGTATGTGCCCCGCCGACCGCCCAGGCGCCCCGCGGGCGTCCTCGGAAGCGCCGTCGGGGCGCGAAGCGCTGGGACGACGGGTCGACCGGGCCCCGGATCGACCGCCTAGTCGGACCATGTGCCCATGTCTACACTGCCGCGCCCCGCGAGGCGAGGGGTGGCACGGGTGTGCGGGCCGGGGCGGGCGGCCGGTGACGCGGAGGCGGGGCCGGCCCGGGGGTGAGCGCGGGGCGCCGGTCCCCCGGCGGGGTGGGGCGGGCCGGCTCCTCCTTCTGGCCACGATGCGCGTGGGAGAGGTCGTCGGCTGGGTCGGCGGCCCGGCAGAGCCGCCCCTACGGCCGGACCGGCCCGCCTGCGAGGTGTGCTGTGCCGTGCGGTCGAGTCGACGGGGCCGGACCGCGGCCGCGCCGCGGGGACGCGGGTCGAAGTGGGTGCGGGGTGGAGTGGGATGTCGGTCGGCCCAGGCGTCAGCGGGCCGGGCCCCGGCCGATGAGGCGTGTCCTGCCCGCGCCTCGACGTGGAGGGGGCCGGACGGCGTTCGCCGCCTTACCCCCGGGCGGGGGCCGGACGGCGTTCGCCGCCTCACCCCCGGCGGGGGCCCGTGTCCGTGCGGCGGGCGGCCAGCAGGAGGGCGATGTCGTCGGGGCGGTCGGTGGCGTGGCGGGCGCTTCCGGTGAGGCGGTCCGCCACACCGGCCAGCGAGCGGCCGACCGGACGGGCGCCGGGGCCGCCCGCCCGGGACAGGGCGACGCGCAGCGCGGTGATGCCGTCGTCGATGTCCGAGCCCGGGCGTTCGACCAGCCCGTCGGTGTAGAGCGCCAGGATCGCGCCGGGCTCCATCGTCAGCTCCGTCACCGGGTACTCGGCGTGCGGGTCGACGCCCAGCACGACCCCGCCCGGCAGGTCCAGGACGTGCGTGTGGCCGTCCGGGAGGCGCAGCAGCGGCGGCGGGTGGCCGGCCCGGGCCGCGTGGGCGAGACCGGTGGCCGGATCCAGCCGGATGTAGCAGCAGCTCGCGAACAGTCCGGGGTCGAGGTCGATGAGCAGGTGGTTCGTACTGCTCATCACCTCGTCGGGCGGGCGGTCCCCGAGCGCGAACGCCTTCACCGCGCTGCGGAGCTGGCCCATGGTGGCGGCGGCCTGTACGCCGTGGCCCTGTACGTCGCCGATCACCAGGGCGAGACCGTCCCCGGCCTCGATGACGTCGTACCAGTCGCCGCCCACGTCCATGCCCTGGGTGCCCGGCAGATAGCGTCCCGCGGTCTCCACCAGGGGGTGAGCGGTGAGCCGCTGGGGGAGCAGGGCGCGCTGGAGTCCCCGGGCGAGGGCCGTCTCGGTCTCGTAGCGCTGGGCCTTCTCCATGGCGTGGGCGATCAGCCCGGCGAGGGCGGTGAGGACCGTGCGCTCCTGGGAGCTGAAGCTGCGCGGACGGTCGAAACCGAGGATGCAGGAGCCGACCGGGCGGCCGGAGGCGATCAGCGGCAGGAAGGCGCGGGAGCCCACGGTCGAGTCCAGGGCCATGCCCGGGTAGGCCTCCGCGAGCTGGTCCATCGAGTCGAAGAACAGCGGGCGGCCGGTGGTCAGCGTCTCCACGCCCGGCAGGTGCTCGTCCAGGCTCACCCCCTCGAAGCGGGTGAGGAACCCCGGCGGGAAGCCGGTCTCCCACGCGAGGTAGAGGTGGCGGTCCTGGAGCAGGTAGATGGCGAGCCGGCGGCCGCCGAAGGCCGGCAGCAGCTCCCGCATCACCACCGCCGACACCTGGCGCGCGGTGACGGCCTCCGTCAGCGCGATGGCCAGGACGATCGGCCGGTACAGGGGGGCCAGCGAACCCGCACCGTCCCCGGCCGCGAGGGCCTCGGCTGCCTCACCGGCCGCCGGTGACAGGCCCGCGGTCTCCGCCGCGTGACGGGTCGGGCGGACGGTGCAGCTCAGGATGTCCGGCCCGGGATGCACCGAGAAGGTGAGCCAGTCGCCCTCCTGCGGCTGCGAGGCGGGCTCGCGTCCCTCCGGTTCGGGCCGCCGGGCGTCGAAGTGCACCGGATCGGGCGCCAGCAGGGCCCCGCGCAGGTGGTCGTCGTGGTCGGGCTGGTTCAGCCATGGCACGGCCTCCCACAGCGGCAGCCCGAGCAGCGCGGTGCGGGACCGGTTCAGCAGCTGCGCGGCGCGCGGGTTCGCGTAGGTGATCAGCCCGAGCCGGTCGAGGCAGAGCACGCCGTCCGGCAGCAGGTCCGCCGCCGCGTCGCCGGACGGGCCCGGACCCGGCGCCAGCACGATGCCCCGCACCGGAAGCGTGCCGGGCGGCCCCGCGTCGGCGAAGACGTCGTCGTAGGGCGTCCAGAGGTCCATCAGCCGCAGTGCGCCGTCGGCGGCCCGCAGGTAGAGCGGCAGCAGCGGCGGTCTGCCCGCGGAGGTCTCCCGCAGCGCGGCCAGCACGCGCGGCGCGTCGCCCGGGGCCACCGCGTCCGCGAAGCCGTCGGCGATGCCGCTGAGGGCCTCGGGCGGCACACCGAGCAGGGCGGGCAGCCGGTCGTCCACGGTCACCACGGCGGTCACGGGATCCCAGGAGAAGCGCCCGACGTGCCCCGACTCGCGCTGCGTGGCAGGGGGCCGGACGGACATGGGTTCCTCGTCCCACAGGACGTCGGCCCCCGAGTTCTCCAGTTTCCGCAGGGAGGCGCCCAGTTCCTCGGCCAGTTGTGCCAGGCGGTCCCGCTCGGCGAGCAGTTCACTGGGGTCCGACACGGCGGGGCGCAGGACGGTCAGGACGCCGTACGCCGATGACCCGCTCACGACCGGCGCGTACAGGGAGCCGAACTGGAACGGCAGCCCGGCCGCGAACTGGGGGTAGCGGCGCATCGTCTCGGTGGCGTTCGTCAGCGTCACCTGGACGCCGAGCCGGTGGGCGTCGGCGACCGGGAAGGGACGGTCGGCGTGCAGCCGCCACCAGGGCCGGAACAGGGGGCCCGGCAGGCCCGCGAGGACGGCCAGGCGCAGGAGTCCGGGCGTGCGGGAGCACAGATAGATCCCCCCCGAGTGGCCGCCGGCCGAGCTGATCGCCTCCGACGTGGCGTCGATCAGCACAGCCGCCAACCGGGCGGGTGCGGTGTGTCCGTCCTCGGCGCTCCCAGTCATCGGCCCTACCTCGTCCGTGCGCCGTCCCGCGGGCGACACAGCAAGAATGCGCTACAACAGCCCCGCCACGCACCTGGGCGGCCCGCATCCGCGCCATTTCGGGGGTACGGCGCCGGTACGCGACCGGCGTCACCGAGTCCCGCGGTGTGGTCGACGCCACGCCCGTGCACGGCCTCGGGGCATGTCCCGTGCGGCGAGCGGCGACTACCGTGCCTGTTCCCCCTGTTCCCGTCGCCCGAGCGCCGCTCGCCGGGCTTCCCTCCTGCGCCCCTGTGCTCCCTCGCCCCGCGGATTCGGACGGCCCGGCTGCGCTCTCAGATCTCTCCCCGCTCCTCGCGGCGACCGCCCAGTGGCTGACCCGCGCCTACCCGGCGGACGGCGGCGCGCTCGACCGGCTGGGGCCGGACCCGGCACTCGTCGCCTGAACCGGCGGTGACGCGCCAGGCCGCGCCCGCCGCGGAGGTGCGGCGGGCGCGGTCGTGGCGGGGCGGGGGTGTCCCGTCCGGGCGGTCAGTGCTTGCCGCGGCCGGTCAGGGCGTCGCGCAGCCGGTCCAGTTCGACCGGAGTCGACGGAGAGTTCCTCGGCCCGCGACAGCAGCTCCGCCGAGACGGGTTCGTGGGCCAGTACGAAGATGATGTCGACCTGCTGGCCGAGGCAGGCGGCCTTCAGCAGCCAGTCCTCGGGAAGGGTGCGGACCGTGAGGCCGGCCTCCCGCAGGCTCTTCGCGACGGCCTGCGCGTCCTCGGGCCGGACGCAGAAGTCGACGTCGTGCTGGAGGTTCTGGGTGCCGCCGTGCGCGTAGACGGCGACGCTGCCCGCGAGGGCGAACGGGTGCCCCTGCCGTTTGAGGATCGAGCCGACCTGTCTGGGGCCTGCAGGATCGCCTGGTTTCGGTCGAGCGGAAGACTGTCCGTGAGCACGTCGTTCTGGGGCACGAGTGCGGGGTCCCCCGTGGCCAGACGCAGTTCGGCAACGCCGGCGTGCTGGTCGAGAGCATCGTCGTCGGCATGCTGCGTCATGTGCTGCTCCTTTCCCGGCCGGATCGTCCTCCGGCCGACTGCGAGTAGGTTCGGCGCCAGGCTTACGGCGGATGCCGGACGCCGGCGCCGAACGCCTTGCTCAGCCCTCGACCTTCTGCTCGGTCCAGGTCCAGGCGTACTGCAGCCAGTCCGCGAGGGTGACCGCGCTGAGGCCCGCGGCCAGCAGACGGGCGCCGCGCGGCGCGCAGACGTAGCAGGCGACCAGGCCGCCGGCGACCCAGGCGGCGGTGCAGAACGGGCAGGACAGCAGCTCACCGACGGCCCGGCGCGCCCCGCCGCCGCGGGGTGCGTCGTTCACCTCGCCGGCCGATCCCTCCTCCTCGCGCCGGGTGAACGGCGCCCGCAGGAAACTGGTGATCTTGTCCTTGGTCAGCAGCCGGGACGCCTTGAAGGTGGCGGTGCCCAGCAGCGCCACGTCCCAGGGCGGGACCTCTTTCGGCAGGCGTACGCCCCGCATGCGGGACACGACGGCGAACACCGTGGTGGCGGCGGTGAAGGTGGAGGCGAGCGCCGCGTAGCCGGCGAGCGGCACCTCGCTCTGGTCGTCGTATCGGAGTTCGTCGGTGGTCATGGCATCCTCCCTCGGCACCGTCTCCCGGATGATCGGGAGCGGCTCGGGTGCCCGGTCCGCCGGGGCGCACACGAGGCGAACACATGTCCGCGCCCGCCCCGGCACGGAGGAACCGCCGGTCGCGTCCGCTCCGGCACTCGGCCGCCGGTGGGTGAGACGGGGACGCGGGTGGCTGACCCGGTGCGGCCGGTACCCGGCACGTCCCGTATGCGACTGCCGGGCGCGGCCGTGGAGGCCGCGCCCGGCAGACAACAGTCCCGGACCACACACATGTGCGCCAGGCCCATCAACTCCGGCTTCCGGCCGAAGAAAGGTTGCACCCCATGCCTGAAACCCTCTCCG